>NZ_JAGIXF010000009.1:0-125664 GCF_021483755.1 Burkholderia sp. WTPI3
GATGTGCGCGCCGATCTCGGAACCCTTCTCGAGCACGCACACACCGATCTCGGTGCCTTTCTCGGCGGCCAGCTGCTTGAGCCGGATCGCCGCAGACAGCCCGGCGGGGCCGCCGCCGACGATCACGACGTCGTATTCCATCGATTCGCGCGGGCCGTATTGCTCGATGAGGCTTGCGGGGGTCATTGGCGTTCCTCTAACCGTTAGAATGCTTTTATTCGGGACCGTATTGTCTGCGAAACGAAACGCTTGCCGCAACAGCATGCGAATAGATTAGCACGATCGTTCTATTTTTTATGCTAGGGTTATGCTGCACGGGACAGGGCGTCCGTCGTGGCGAAATGACATCGAAAGGGGATGTGCAATGGGTCGATCGATCAATCTGGAAGGCAAGGTCGCGCTGGTCACGGGTGCATCGAGCGGCCTCGGGCAACGCTTCGCACAGGTGCTGTCGCAGGCCGGCGCAAAGGTCGTGCTCGCGAGCCGCCGTGTCGAGCGTCTGAAGGAACTGCGTGCGGAGATCGAGGCGGCGGGCGGCGCCGCGCATGTCGTGTCGCTCGACGTCACCGACGTGCAGAGCATCAAGGCGGCCGTCGCGCATGCGGAGACGGAAGCCGGCACGATCGACATCCTCGTGAACAATTCGGGCGTGTCGACGATGCAGAAGCTCGTCGACGTGACGCCGGCCGATTTCGAGTTCGTGTTCGATACGAACACGCGCGGCGCATTCTTCGTCGCGCAGGAAGTCGCGAAGCGGATGATCATGCGCTCGAACGGCACCGGCAAGCCGCCGTACCGGATCATCAACATCGCGTCGGTGGCCGGCCTGCGCGCGTTTCCGCAGATCGGGCTGTATGCGATGAGCAAGGCCGCGGTGGTGCAGATGACGCGCGCGATGGCACTCGAATGGGGCCGCCACGGGATCAACGTCAACGCGATCTGCCCGGGTTATATCGATACCGAAATCAATCACTACCTGTGGGAAACCGAGCAGGGCCAGAAGCTGCAGTCGATGCTGCCGCGCCGGCGCGTCGGCAAGCCGCAGGATCTCGACGGGCTGTTGTTGCTGCTCGCGGCCGACGAGTCGCAGTTCATCAATGGCTCGATTATCTCCGCCGACGACGGCTTCGGCGTCGCGTGAGCGGATGACATTCAGCAACAAAGAAGGCAGCAATGAGCGATTACTCCCCCGTTTTTGAAATGTCGATGCCGATTCGCTGGGGCGACATGGACGCGTTCGGCCACGTGAACAACACGGTCTATTTTCGCTACATGGAGCAGGCCCGGATCTCGTGGTTCGAGGAGCTCGGCATCGCGGGCGGCAACGGCGAGGGGCAGGGGCCTGTCATCGTCACCGCGTCGATGGAGTTCCTGAAGCAACTGCATTATCCGGGCAACGTGATCGCGAGGATGTCGGCCGCGAAGCCCGGCCGCAGCAGCTTCGACACGGGTTTCGAGCTCACGCGTGCGGACAATCCGCACCACGTCTATGCGCGCGGGAACGCGCGCTGCGTGTGGGTCGACTACGCGCTCGGCAAGTCGGTACCGCTGCCGCAACTGCTGCGCGACACGATCGAGCGCGCGCTGGCGACGAAGGTCGACTGAGCGCGGCAGCGATGCACCCGGTGCCGGCGTGCCGGTGTGTCGTCATGTCTGGATGATCCCCGAATCGGCCGCGTCATGCGGCCGATTGTCATTGCGGCCGCGCTTTCATTGGCCGAGCAGGCGCTGCAGCAGTTCCGGCGTATTGTTCGTTCCGTATTTGCGCATCAGCCGCGCGCGGTAGATGTCGACGGTGCGCGAGCTGATATCGAGCACGCGGCCGATCTGCTTGC
Organism: Burkholderia sp. WTPI3; assembly: GCF_021483755.1. Taxonomy (NCBI): domain Bacteria; kingdom Pseudomonadati; phylum Pseudomonadota; class Betaproteobacteria; order Burkholderiales; family Burkholderiaceae; genus Burkholderia; species Burkholderia sp. WTPI3. The sequence goes on from NZ_JAGIXF010000009.1 coordinate 1,836, forward strand.
TCGTCTTGCCGGTGGCGAGCTGCGCGGCGATCTCGCGTTCGCGCGGCGTCAGTTCGACGGCGACCCGGCGCGTCGCGCTCAGATCCTCGAAGGTCCACACGCCGGCCGCGAGCGGCGCGGTGCGGTCGAGCGCGCGGCCCGTCACGTGGCACCAGAACAGCTCGCCGTCCGCCCGTTTCATGATTCTGTCATCGGAGTAGATGCCGTTCGCGATCATCACGCGCGAGATGCGCTCGCCGATCCGCTGGAATTCGTCCGGCGACGGATAGAGCACTTCGTAGGATTTTCCGATCAGATCGGCCCGCGCGCAGCGGAAGATCGACGCGAGCGCGTCGTTGCAGTCCTCGATCACGCGGTCGCGCGACAGCACGAGGCCGAGCGGCGCGAGGTGGAAGGCAGTCTGGTAATCGAGAGCGGGCATGGCGCAGGCAAGCGGAGGCAAACGCTTATGTATTTTTGCGTATTGTGCCGCATCCGCGCCGCATCGTACCCTTTCAGGCGTCTCGCGGCGGTTTGCCGCGATATAAAAACAGCGCGCTTCGACGCACGCATCGCGACGCATGCATAGAATGATGCGGCAGGCTTGCGGGCCGTGTAGGCGCGCGAACCGGTTTTGCTGGTTTCCATAGAGGAAGGGACATACAGATGAACAAAGTCTATCCCAGCGCGGCTGCCGCGCTGGAAGGGATCGTCCGCGACGGACAGACCTTCGCGGTGGGCGGCTTCGGCCTGTGCGGGATTCCCGAGGCGCTGATCGCCGCGCTGCGCGATTCCGCCGTCAAGGGCATCACCTGCATCAGCAACAATGCGGGTGTCGACGGCTTCGGTCTCGGCCTGTTGCTGGAAACGCGCCAGATCAAGAAGATGATCTCGTCGTACGTCGGCGAGAACAAGGAGTTCGAACGCCAGTACCTGGCCGGCGAACTCGAGCTCGAATTCACGCCGCAGGGCACGCTCGCCGAGAAGCTGCGCGCCGGCGGCGCGGGCATCCCGGCGTTCTTCACGAACACGGGCTACGGCACCGTGATCGCGGAAGGCAAGGAAACGCGCCAGTTCGGCGATCGCCACTACGTGCTCGAGCCGTCGCTGACGGCCGACGTCGCGCTTGTGAAGGCATGGAAGGCCGACAAGTCCGGCAACCTGATCTATCGCCGTACCGCGCGCAACTTCAACCCGATGTGCGCGATGGCGGGCAAGATCACCGTGGTTGAAGTCGAGGAGATCGTCGAGAACGGCGCACTCGATCCGGACCAGGTCCATACGCCGGGGATCTTCGTGCAGCGCATCGTGCTGAACGCGACGCCTGAAAAACGCATCGAACAACGCGTCGTACGCGCGAAAGGAGACTGACATGGCCTGGAATCGTGACCATATGGCCGCGCGCGCGGCGAAGGAACTGCAGGACGGCTTCTACGTGAATCTCGGCATCGGCTTGCCGACGCTCGTCGCGAACCACGTGCCGGAAGGCGTCGAGGTGTGGCTGCAGTCGGAAAACGGCCTGCTCGGCATCGGCCCGTCGCCGACCGAAGACGAAGTCGACGCCGACCTGATCAATGCCGGCAAGCAGACCGTCACGACGCTGCCGGGCTCGTCGATCTTCTCGTCGGCCGATTCGTTCGCGATGATCCGCGGCGGCCACATCAACCTCGCGATCCTCGGTGCGATGCAGGTCAGCAAGAGCGGCGACCTCGCGAACTGGATGATCCCGGGCAAGATGATCAAGGGGATGGGCGGGGCGATGGACCTCGTTGCGGGCGTGAAGCGCGTCGTGGTGCTGATGGAGCATGTCGCGAAGGGCGACCAGCACAAGATTCTCGACGAATGCAACCTGCCGCTGACGGGCGTCGGCGTGGTCGACCTGATCATCACCGATCTCGGCGTGATCGAAGTGACGCCGAACGGCCTGAAGGTGCTGGAACTCGCCGACGGCGTGAGCGCCGAAGAGATTCAGACGAAGACGGGCGCGCCGCTCGACGTGAGCGCGGTCGCATAAGTTCGCCGCGCGCGAGCGCGGTCGCGACGCCCCGCATGCCGGACGACGGCATGCGGGGCGTTTGTCTTTGGCGGCGTGCGCATGCCGATGCTTCCCGCGCGTGCCGACCCGCGCAGGCGAAGCGGTTTACAATCGTCTGCATCGGGCAATGCGTGCGTTGCCCGCCGCGCCGCCCACGTTCGACAGGATGCCAACGATGCCAACGACCTCAGCGAATCCTCCGGTTCCCCGTCTGCGACGCGTGCAGTGTGCAAGCGCCGCCGGCCTTCATCATGTCGCCTATACGGAATGGGGCGACCCCGCCAATCCGCGCGTGCTGCTGTGCGTACACGGCCTGACCCGCTCGGGGCGCGATTTCGACCGGCTTGCCGCGGCGTTGTCCGACACGTATCGCGTCGTCTGTCCCGACGTCGTCGGGCGCGGCCGGTCCGACTGGCTTGCCGACCCGCGGCTTTACGCGATTCCGCAATATGCGGCCGACATGGTGACGCTGATCGCGCGGCTCGATGTCGAATCGGTCGACTGGTTCGGCACGTCGATGGGCGGGCTGATCGGCATGGCGCTCGCGGGGCTGCCCGGCTCACCGCTGCACCGGATGATCGTCAACGACGTCGGTCCGCGCATCGAGCCCGACTCGCTCGCGCGCATCGGCGAATACCTCGGCGTGCAGCCGAGCTTTTCGACCGAGCAGGAAGGCGTCGACTACCTGACGTCGCTGTCGCTGCCGTTCGGCGCGCTGAGCGGCGACGAGTGGCGCGAAATCAACGGGCCGTTGCTGCGCGAGCTGCCCGACGGCCGCTGGACGATGCGCTACGATCCGCGTATCGCCGAACCGTTCAAGGCGACGACGCCGGAGCTGGCCGCGCTCGGCGAAGCCGCGTTGTGGCGTGCGATCGAGACGACCGACGCATCGCTGCTGGTCGTGCGAGGCGAAAGCTCCGACCTGCTGTCGCGCGAGACGGCGGCCGAGATGGTGCGTCGCGGCCGGCATGTGAAGCAGGTCGAGATTGCGGGTGCCGGCCATGCGCCTGCGTTCATCAGCGCCGACCAGATTGCGCTTGCGCGCCGGTTTTTCGTCGAAGGCGACGCATAATCGCGTCATAATATGCGGTTCGGCGGCACGCGGGCCGCGTTGTCGCCGATTCTTCTTCACTCATTCAGACCGGAACATTCCATGGCAGTCATTCGTCACCACGTCGGGGCCCGTCTCTCCGAAACCGCGATCCACAACGGTACCGTGTATCTGGCCGGCCAGATCGCCGAAGACACCACGCAGGACATCCGGGGCCAGACACGCGAAGTGCTCGGCCACATCGATCGCCTGCTCGCGGAAGCGAACAGCGACAAGGCGCATCTGCTGTCGGTGCAGATCTACATTTCCGATCTCGCGAACTTCGAAGGCATGAACGCGGAGTGGGACGCGTGGGTCGCGCAGGGCAACACGCCGCCGCGAGCCACCGTCGAAGCGAAGCTCGCGGATCCCGCGCTGCTCGTCGAGATCGTCGTCGTCGCCGCGCAACGGAGCTGAGCGAAACACCGACGATGACCGCATTGCGCCAAGCCGTACGATGACCGAGTCTGCTTCCGTTTCTTCCGTCGCGACGCCGTCGTTCGACGACGTGCTCGCGTTCGTGCGCGAGCGGGCCGGCGACGCGCGTCTGTCGTCGGGCGAATTGCTTGCCGATCACTCGGCGGGCACGGCGTCGATCATGCGCACGCTGAACGTCGATCCGCACGCGATGCAGGCGGCGGCGTTGTTCGTGCTGACGCCGCATCTGAGCGATCCTGAGCGCGAGCTGACCGAACGCTTTGGCGAAGAGGTCGCGCGGCTCGTGGCCGATGTGCGCAAGCTGCTGCGGCTCGGCACCGTCAGCCTGCGCGCCGCGCAGAACGCGATGCCCGACACAGGGCGCGACGCGGCGGAAGAGCGGCGCACGCAGATCGAAGCGCTGCGCAAGATGCTGCTCGCGTTTGCGCAGGACATTCGCGTGGTGTTGATCCGGCTCGCGTCGCGCTTGCAGTCGCTGCGCTACTACGCGGCTGCGAAGATCGACCCGCCACCCGACGTCGCGCGCGAGACGCTCGAGATCTATGCGCCGCTCGCGAACCGTCTCGGCATCTGGCAGTTGAAGTGGGAGCTCGAGGATCTCGCGTTCCGCTTCGAGGATCCGGTCACCTACAAGCGTATCGCCAAGCTGCTCGACGAGAAGCGCATCGAGCGCGAAGCGTACGTCGCGCAGGCGATCGAGCGGCTGCAGCACGAACTGGCGGAAGCGCATATCCCGGCCGACGTGAGCGGGCGGCCCAAGCACATCTACAGCATCTGGCGCAAGATGCGCGGCAAGGAGCTCGATTTCTCCGAGCTGTACGACGTGCGCGCATTCCGCGTGATCGTGCCGGACATCAAGGATTGCTACGCGGTGCTCGGCATCGTGCATCACCTGTGGCAGCCGGTTCCGAAGGAATTCGACGACTATATCTCGCGGCCGAAGCCGAACGGCTACAAGTCGCTGCATACGGTCGTGATCGGCGACGATGGCCGCGCATTCGAAGTGCAGATCCGCACGCAGGACATGCACCGCTTCGCCGAGTACGGCGTCGCCGCGCACTGGCGCTACAAGGAAGCCGGCGCGCGCGGCTACGGCGGCCAGTTCTCCGCGAGCGACAAGTACGACGAGAAGATCGCGTGGCTGCGTCAGTTGCTCGCATGGAAGGACGACGTCGAGGACGGCGCCGAGGTGTCGGGCGACAAGGCGTGGGCGCAACTGCGCGAGACGTCGCTCGACGACGACCACATCTACGTGCTCACGCCGCAGGCGCGCGTGATCGCGCTGCCGCAGGGCGCGACGCCGGTCGATTTCGCGTATCACCTGCACAGCGAGCTGGGTCATCGCTGCCGCGGCGCACGCGTCGACGGCGTGATGGTGCCGCTGAATACGTCGCTTGCGAACGGCCAGACGGTCGAGATCGTCGCGGTGAAGGAGGGTGGCCCGTCGCGCGACTGGCTGAACCCGCAGCTCGGCTACCTGAAGAGCCCGCGCGCGCGCCAGAAGGTGCGTGCATGGTTCAACTCGATCGAGCAGGAAGAGAACATCGCGCACGGCCGCGCGCTCGTCGAAAAGACGCTGCAGCGCGAGGGCAAGACGTCGGTCAATCTCGACAATCTTGCCGCGAAGCTGGGCTTCAAGTCGCCCGACGAGTTGTTCTCGGTGGTCGGTAAGGAAGAGTTCAGCCTGCGCAACGTCGAGCAGGCGCTGTCCGATGCGCCGCCGCCGGAGCATGCTCCCGAGGCGCCCGCCGATTTCGAGAAGCGCAGCAGCGGGGCGAGCGTTGCGCATGGCGCGTCGACCGGCGTGCTGGTGGTCGGCGTCGATGCGCTACTGACCCAGCTTGCGCGCTGCTGTCGTCCGGCGCCGCCCGATCCGATCAGCGGTTTCGTGACGCGCGGCAAGGGGATGTCGATCCACCGCAGCGACTGCCCGACTTTCCAGCGGATGGCCGACCGCGCGCCGGAGCGCGTGCTCCAGACCACCTGGTCGGCCGACGTGCTCGGCGGGCGGGGCGCGTCCGTCTATCCGGTCGACCTGATGATCGAGGCGAGCGATCGCCAGGGATTGCTGCGCGATATTTCCGAAGTGTTCGCACGCGAGAAGATGAACGTCGTCGGCGTGAAGACGCAGAGTCGCCGCAATGCGGCATTCATGCAGTTCACGGTCGAGGTGTCGAACTCGGCGCAGGTGCAGCGCGCCTGTACGCTGCTCGGCGAAGTGCCGGGCGTCGTGCGGGCGGGGCGGAAGGCGTGACGGCCCTGTAATGGGGTTGGAACATCGTTGTTTTGCTGCGACCGCATAAAACACTTGCCAAGTTAGCGGGTGCTCCATATAATCTTAGCTTCACTAGGCTCGTAGCTCAGCTGGTTAGAGCACCACCTTGACATGGTGGGGGTCGTTGGTTCGAGTCCAATCGAGCCTACCAACGAATTGAGAATGCCCGGCTTCCGGGTGTTCGATGCAGTAATAACTCAACGCGAACAAGGCGAATACGGTTATGACACCGCGAACGTTGACCGAAACCTTTTCGGAGCGACGCTAGTCGAGGAACGTTTTCGCCCTTTCAGTCTGAGTGAAGTATCGAATGCGGCCCCTCGAAAGCGGGGCCGCATTTTTTTTGTCGCGAAATTTTGCGCGTGACTTTTATATCGCGTGCCTGGTTTGCCGCCCACTGTTGGTATCACGGAGATTGCTATGGTTTCGATACGCTTGCCTGACGGCTCAGTTCGACAATACGAGCATCCGGTGACAGTTGCCGAGGTTGCTGCCTCGATCGGTCCCGGCCTTGCGAAAGCTGCGCTTGGCGGCAAGCTCGACGGCGAGCTCGTCGACACGTCCACGGTCATCGATCGCGACGCATCGCTCGCGATCGTCACGGACAAGGATGCCGACGGTCTCGACATCATCCGTCACTCGACCGCGCACTTGCTCGCGTATGCCGTGAAGGAGCTGTATCCGGACGCGCAGGTGACGATCGGCCCGGTGATCGACAACGGTTTCTACTACGACTTCTCGTACAACCGCCCGTTTACGCCCGAAGATCTGGAAAAGATCGAAAAGCGCATGCAGGAGCTCGTGAAGAAGGACGAGCCGGTCACGCGTCGTGTCGTGTCGCGTGACGAGGCGGCCGGCTATTTCCGCAGCATCGGCGAGAAGTACAAGGCAGAGATCATCGAGTCGATTCCGCAAAGCGACGAAATCAAGCTGTACTCGCACGGCGGCTTCACCGACCTGTGTCGCGGCCCGCACGTTCCGTCGACCGGCAAGCTGAAGGTCTTCAAGCTGATGAAGGTCGCGGGCGCGTACTGGCGCGGCGACTCGAAGAACGAGCAGCTGCAGCGCATCTACGGGACGGCCTGGACCAGGAAGGAAGACCAGGATCAATACCTGCACATGCTCGAGGAAGCGGAGAAGCGCGACCACCGCAAGCTCGGCAAGCAGCTCGACCTGTTCCACATGCAGGAAGAGTCGCCGGGCATGGTGTTCTGGCATCCGAAGGGCTGGGCGCTGTGGCAGCAGGTCGAGCAGTACATGCGCCGCCGCGTGAACGATGCCGGCTACCTCGAGATCAAGACGCCGATGATCATGGATCGCTCGCTGTGGGAGGCGTCGGGCCACTGGCAGAACTACCGCGAGAACATGTTCACGACGGAGTCGGAGAAGCGCGACTACGCGATCAAGCCGATGAACTGCCCGGGTCACGTCCAGGTGTTCAAGCACGGCCTGCGCTCGTACCGTGACCTGCCGCTGCGTTACGCGGAATTCGGTTCGTGCCATCGCAACGAGGCATCGGGCGCGCTGCACGGCCTGATGCGCGTGCGCGGTTTCGTGCAGGACGATGCGCACATCTTCTGTACGGAAGAGCAGTTCATTGCCGAGTCGATCGCGTTCAATACGCTGGCGATGAGCGTGTACAAGGATTTCGGCTTCGAGCATATCGACATCAAGCTGTCGCTGCGCCCTGAGCAGCGTGCGGGCACGGACGAAACCTGGGATCGCGCCGAGCAGGGCTTGCGCGACGCGCTGACGGCGTGCGGCCTGTTGTGGGAAGAGCTGCCGGGCGAGGGTGCGTTTTACGGCCCGAAGATCGAATACCACATCAAGGATGCGCTCGGTCGCTCGTGGCAGTGCGGTACGCTGCAGCTTGACATGGTGCTGCCGGAGCGCCTCGGCGCCGAGTACGTCGCGGAAGACAACAGCCGTCGCCGGCCCGTGATGCTGCACCGTGCGATCGTCGGTTCGATGGAACGATTCCTCGGCATTCTGATCGAGCACCATGCTGGTGCGATGCCGGTCTGGCTCGCGCCGTTCCAGGCAGTTGTGCTCAATATCGCCGAAAGTCAGGCGGAATATGCACAATCTCTGGCCCAAACGTTGCAAAAACAAGGGGTTAGAGTGGCGGCCGATTTGCGCAACGAGAAGATTAGCTATAAAATACGCGAGCACACGCTGGAAAAGGTGCCTTATCTCCTCGTCGTGGGCGATAAGGAGCGTGATGCGCAAACGGTAGCCGTGCGTGCCCGTGGCGGCGTCGATCTTGGCGTTATGCCGATCGAAGCCTTCGTTGAGCGTCTGCAGGAAGACCTGCGTTCGTTCAAGTAACCGCCCTGGCAGCGCGGCTCGTTTTTTTAATTTTTAGAGGAAACGTAACATCGCTACTGATAAGTCGTCGCATCGCATCAACGGTGAAATCACTGCGCCGGAAGTGCGTCTGGTCGGGCTCGAGAACGAACCGCTCGGTATCGTAAAACTCGCTGATGCTTTCCGTAAATCGGAAGAGCTGGATGTCGATCTGGTGGAAATCGCGCCGCAAGCGGTTCCGCCGGTCTGCCGTCTGATGGACTACGGCAAGTTCAAGTATCAGGAGTCCAAGAAGCAGCACGAAGCGAAGCTGAAGCAGAAGGTCATCCAGGTGAAGGAAGTCAAATTCCGCCCGGGTACCGATGACGGGGATTACAACGTCAAGCTCCGCAATCTCGTGCGCTTCCTCGAAGAGGGCGACAAGACGAAGATCACGTTGCGTTTCCGCGGCCGTGAAATGGCTCACCAGGAGATCGGTATGCGGATGCTTGAGCGTCTGCGCACGGATCTTGAGGAAGTCGGCCAGGTTGAGCAGATGCCGAAGATGGAAGGGCGCCAGATGATCATGGTGCTCTCGCCGAAGAAAAAGAAGTAACGGGCCCGCGCGCGACGCGCGCAGGTTCGAAAGTGGTTCGGTGCGTGGCCCGGTCAGGGCGGCGCGCCAGCAATGACGGCGGCTGCGCAAGCGGTTCGCCGTACACAAGTGGACTGGGTTTCGAAGGGCGGGTCAAGGGCGCAAGCCAACCGCACACCCATCGCCATCTAATAAACTGGAGTTGTTCGTCATGCCTAAGATGAAGACCAAGAAGAGTGCTGCAAAGCGCTTCGTGGTGCGTCCGGGCGGTACCGTCAAGCGCGGTCAAGCCTTCAAGCGTCACATCCTGACCAAGAAAACCACGAAGAACAAGCGTCACCTGCGCGGCGCAACGGCAGTTCATGATTCCGATCTGAACTCCGTCCGCGCGATGCTGCCGTTCGCGTAACCCCTCAACTGATACTCTAAGGAGAGAAACATGCCTCGAGTCAAACGTGGGGTAACCGCACGGGCCCGCCACAAGAAGATCATCAACCTGGCCAAGGGTTATCGCGGCCGTCGCAATAACGTCTATCGCATCGCCAAGCAAGCGGTGATGCGCGCTGGTCAGTACGCGTACCGCGATCGCCGCAACAAGAAGCGTGTGTTCCGCGCACTGTGGATCACGCGTATCAACGCGGCAGTTCGCCAGCACGACATGACCTACAGCGTGTTCATCAACGGCCTGAAGAAGGCGTCGATCGAACTCGACCGTAAGGTCCTGGCCGACATGGCGGTGTTCGACAAGGCTGCTTTTGCTGCGATCGTCAAGCAGGTGAAAGCCGCCGTTGCAGCCTAATTGAGAAATTAGCACTGCGTGGTTAGTTGCAGCGATGTTCCGGTAGTCTCGGCCGCTGCAGCGAAAACGGGGCTCTTCCGAGCCCCTTTTTTGTTTGGCGGGGCGATTTCGCACGCCAAGATCGAATGACGTTGGAAATGATGGGATCTATGGATCTGGACCAGATTGTCGCCGACGCGCAGCAGTCCTTCGAACAGGCTGCCGACATCACCACGCTCGAAAACGAGAAAGCACGATTCCTCGGCAAGTCGGGTGCGCTGACCGAGTTGCTCAAGGGCCTCGGCAAGCTCGATCCCGAAGCACGCAAGACCGAAGGCGCACGCATCAACGTCGCGAAGCAGCAGGTTGAAGCCGCGCTGACCGCACGTCGCCAGGCGCTCGCCGACGCACTCCTGAACCAGCGCCTCGCCGCCGAGGCGATCGACGTCACGTTGCCGGGTCGCGGCGCCGGTGCAGGCAGCCTGCACCCCGTGATGCGCACGTGGGAACGCGTCGAACAGATTTTCCGCTCGATCGGCTTCGATGTGGCCGACGGTCCCGAAATCGAGACTGACTGGTACAACTTCACGTCGCTGAACAGCCCGGAGAACCATCCGGCGCGTTCGATGCAGGACACCTTCTACGTCGAAGGCAAGGATGCCGACGGCCGCCAGCTGCTGCTGCGCACGCACACGAGCCCGATGCAGGTGCGTTACGCGCGCATGAACCGTCCGCCGATCAAGGTCATCGCGCCGGGCCGCACGTATCGCGTCGACAGCGATGCGACCCACTCGCCGATGTTCAATCAGGTCGAAGGGCTGTGGATCGACGAGAACATCAGCTTCGCCGACCTCAAGGGCGTCTATACCGATTTCCTGAAGAAATTCTTCGAGCGCGACGACATCCTCGTGCGCTTCCGGCCGTCCTATTTCCCGTTCACGGAACCGTCGGCCGAGATCGACATGATGTTCGAGCACGGCAAGAATGCCGGCAAGTGGCTCGAGATCTCCGGCTCGGGGCAGGTGCATCCGACCGTGATCCGCAATATGGGCCTCGATCCCGAGCGCTACATCGGCTTCGCGTTCGGCAGCGGCCTCGAGCGCCTGACGATGCTGCGCTACGGCGTCCAGGATCTCCGGCTGTTCTTCGAGAACGACCTGCGTTTCCTGCGCCAGTTCGCATAACGCACGCGCCGTGCCGACATGTGCCCGTGCATGCCCCGCCGGACGTTTCCGCAGGGCCCGGGCGTCGATCTAACCTGTTTCGAACGTAGACATCCATGCAATTCCCTGAATCCTGGTTGAGAACCTTTGTCGACCCGCAGCTGACGACCGACGAGCTGTCGCACGCGCTGACGATGGCGGGGCTCGAAGTCGAATCGCTGAGCAAGGCTGCGCCGCCGACGTCGAAGATCGTCGTCGGCCGCGTGCTCGAAGTCGTCAAGCATCCGGATGCGGACAAGCTCAATGTCTGCCAGGTCGACGCCGGCACCGGCGCGACGCTGAACATCGTCTGCGGTGCGCCGAACGTGGCGCCCGGCATCAAGGTGCCGGTCGCGCTGGTCGGTGCGGAACTGCCGCCGGCAGAAGAGGGCGGCAAGCCGTTCGCGATCAAGCTGTCGAAGCTGCGCGGCGTGGAGAGCCAGGGGATGCTGTGCTCGGCACGCGAGCTGAAACTGTCCGAAGACCACAGCGGCCTGCTGATCCTGCCGGAAGACACGCCGGTCGGCCAGGATATCCGCGATACGCTCAATCTCGACGACACGGTCTTCGAAATCAAGCTGACGCCGAACAAGGCCGATTGCCTGTCGGTATTCGGCATCGCACGCGAGACGGCCGCGATCACGGGCGCTCCGCTGACGCCGGTCGACATCCGCCCGGTGCGCGCCGAACTCGACGAGACGCTGCCGGTGCGTATTGCCGCGCCTGATCTGTGCGGCCGTTTCTCGGGTCGCGTGATTCGTGGCGTGAATGCACGCGCGAAGACGCCGCAGTGGATGGTGGAGCGCCTCGAACGTTCGGGCCAGCGCAGCGTGTCGGCGCTCGTCGACATCTCGAACTACGTGATGTTCGAGCTTGGCCGTCCGTCGCACGTGTTCGATCTGGACAAGATCCACGGCGGCATCGAGGTGCGTTGGGGCAAGCGCGGCGAGTCGCTGAAGCTGCTGAACGGCAACACCGTCGAGCTCGATGAAACGGTCGGCGTGATCGCGGACGATCACCAGGTCGAAAGCCTCGCGGGCATCATGGGCGGCGACAGCACGGCCGTCACGCTCGATACGACCAACATCTACCTGGAAGCGGCGTTCTGGTGGCCGGACAGCATCCGCGGCCGTGCGCGCAAGTACAACTTCTCGACCGATGCGGCCCATCGCTTCGAGCGCGGCGTCGACTACGCGACGACTGTCGAGCACGTCGAGCGCATCACGCAGTTGATTCTCGAGATCTGCGGCGGCAAGGCCGGCCCGGTCGACGATCAGGCGGTGAACCTGCCGCAGCGCGCTCCGGTAAAGATGCGGGTCTCGCGCGCGAATCGCATCATCGGCGTGAAGATCGAAGCCGACGAGATCGCGAACATCTTCACGCGCCTGGGCCTGCCGTTCGAGCGCGACGATGACGCGTTCCTGGTCACGCCGCCGTCGCACCGCTTCGACATCGAGATCGAGGAAGACCTGATCGAGGAAGTGGCGCGTATCTACGGTTTCGAGAAGATCCCGGCGCGTCCGCCGGTCGCGACGAGCGAGATGCGTGCGACCAATGAGACGCAACGCTCGATCCACGATATCCGTCATGCGCTCGCGGCGCGCGACTATGCGGAAACGGTCAACTTCAGCTTCGTCGATGCGGAGTGGGAGCACGATTTCGCCGGCAACGACAACCCGATCCGCCTGCTGAACCCGATCGCGAGCCAGCTTTCGGTGATGCGCACGACCCTGTTCGGCAGCCTGATCTCGGTGCTGCGCCACAACCTGAACCGTCGCGCGGATCGCGTGCGCGTGTTCGAGGCGGGCCGCGTGTTCCTTGCCGATCCGTCGGTGAAGGCGGGCGAGCTGACGGTCGAAGGGTACACGCAACCGAAGCGTGTCGGCGCACTGGCTTACGGGCCGGCGGTCGACGAGCAATGGGGCGTGACCACTCGCGCGGTCGATTTCTTCGACGTGAAGGGCGATCTCGAGGCGCTGCTCGCGCCGGCGGCTGCGCGCTTCGTGAAGGCCGAACATCCGGCCCTCCACCCGGGCCGCAGCGCGCACATCGAAATCGATGGTCGCTTGGTCGGCTGGATCGGCGAGCTGCACCCGCGCCTGATGCAGAAGTACGAGCTGCCGCACGCGCCGGTGATGTTCGAAATCGACGCTGACGCGCTGATCGCGCGTGCGCTGCCGGCGCCGACCGACGTGTCGAAATTCCCGCCGGTTCGCCGCGATATCGCCGTAGTGGTCGACCAGGCAGTCGAGGTTCAGGCACTTTTCGACGAAATGAAGAAGGCGCTGGCCGAAGACGCCTGCCGATTCGTTCAGAAGGTTGTACTCTTCGACGAATTTCGTGCAAAATCAAATACTTCCGGTGGTCTTGCCGCGCACGAGAAGAGCCTTGCCTTTCGCGTGACGCTGCAGGACGCGGCTGGCACGCTACAGGACGAGGTCGTCGATCAGGCGATCCAGACGCTGGTCGAGCGGATGGCTCGTGCTGGTGCGCGTCTGCGCGGCTAAGGAGAGCCGCCCGTTCGTGGGTGGCTTTTCCCCATCGTGAGTTTTGGTTTAACGCGCTGTATGGCAGATATGAACGACATGACCTCGAGTGAATTCGAAGCCCTCCTGACGGCGCAACGCAGCGCCATGAACCGCGACGCTTCGGCGCCGGCGTCCACCGAGACGCCGACGCTGACGAAAGCGGAACTGGCGGAGCTGCTGTTCGACAGCGTCGGGCTGAACAAGCGTGAAGCGAAGGACATGGTCGAGGCGTTTTTCGAAGTGATCCGCGACGCGCTCGAAAACGGTGAAAGTGTCAAGCTGTCGGGGTTCGGCAACTTCCAGCTGCGCGACAAGCCGCAGCGTCCGGGCCGTAATCCGAAAACGGGCGAGGCGATTCCGATCGCGGCCCGCCGGGTGGTAACCTTCCACGCAAGCCAGAAGCTGAAGGCGCTGGTCGAAAACGGCGCGGAGTAAAGCCGCGCGCCGACGTCTCCGCGCGGCCGCCGCGCACCCTTTACCGACGGTTAACCGACGATGACCACTACGGTTGAGAAAGTCGTCTTGCCTCCGATTCCCGCGAAGCGCTACTTCACGATCGGTGAAGTCAGTGAACTATGCGGGGTCAAGCCGCACGTGCTGCGTTATTGGGAACAGGAATTCACGCAGTTGCGGCCGGTGAAGCGGCGAGGCAACCGCCGGTACTACCAGCACCACGAAGTGTTGCTGATCCGGCGGATTCGCGAGTTGCTGTACGAACAAGGGTTCACGATCAACGGGGCGCGCAACCGGCTCGACTCGCCCGGCAGCGAACGCGCTGCTGCGGCACCGGCCGCCCCTGAAGCACCGGCCGCTGACGCGCGCGCACCGGGCAAGCAGGGAACGACGGTCGACGTCATCGCATTGCGGCAGGCGCTGCTCGACGTGATCGACGGACTGAAGCACGACTGAGCGAGACGCGCGAATCAAGTAAAAAGCCCGGTTGGCGAAGCGCCACCGGGCTTTTTTGATGCATGCGAGCTGCATTCGTCAGCGCGACGCGAGCGGATTCGGCTGCCCCATGTCGACGACCAGCGTGCCGTCGGGCAGCATCCGCACCGAACCCTGCGCGACCTGGCTGCGGTAGCCGTAGAGGTCGAAACGCATCGGACCGGCCTCGGCGGAGTTCCGGATCAACGCGCGCACGTTGAGTTCGAGCACGTTGAACATCTTCATGTCGCCGCCTTCCATCCACATGTAGCTCGGCGCGTCGATCTGCGGCCGCTTCGGCGCAGGCGCGTCGGCGGCGCGCCGGAACGTGAGGCGCAGCCCGTCGCGCTCGACCGTCGCCTGACCGAGCTTGCCGTTCAGCATCGGCGGCGGAAACACGGTGTACTGGTCGAGCACGAGCGTGTCGCCGCGCAATTCGGCACCGCGGCGCTGCAGCGGCGTCAGCGACGCGAGCTCGATGCCGAGCGAGCGCAACAGCTTCGCCTGCGGGACGCCGAGCACCGACACCTGCGACGGCTTGAACGCGAGGTGGCGGTCGTCCAGTACCGACAGCGAGCCCTTCATGTCGGTCGGCAGCCACACGCCCGGCACGTGATTCCACAGCTTGATGCCGCCCTGGACGCGCAGGTTCTGGCCGTCCGCGCTCAATTGCAGGTCGTTCAGCGAGCGCGGCGAGTAGTCGAGCAGATAGTTGTTGAAGAGTGCCGACATCGCCTTCCAAGACTCGACGACCGTACCGCCGAGAATGCGGATGTCGTACTGGTTCGGATCGTCGAGGTCGACCGGTTCGCCGGGGCGTTTAGCGACGAGTTGCGCGTCGAGATCCTCGACATGGAAGCCGATGTCGCCGGACAGGTTGAAGTCGACGTTGTGCAGATGGATCGTCGGGTTGCGGTTCGATACGTGCCGTTCGTTGAACGGTGTCGTCGACGAACGCCGCATCGCGACTTTCTGCATGCCCGGCTGCGTGGCGCCGGCCGCGAGCGCAAACGCTTCCCAGTGCTCGCGCGAATCGTGCAGCGCGTTCTGTTGGGCGGCGAGGAAACTGTCGTTCAGGCGAGCGGCCGCATTGCCGAGCGGGGCGCCGCTGGCCGGGCCCGCGTACGACGGCATTCGGATCGTCATCGCGCCGTTTTCGTTGAAATTGAAATAGCCGGCCGACACCTGATCGCGATAGTGGTACAGGTCGAACACGAAGTTCTGGTTACGCCGGGTCGGATCGACAGGGCCGATCAGGATATCGGCGTTCATCGGCATCGAGCGCATGAACTTCACGTCGCCGCCGCGAATGTACATCGCCTGTTGCGGTGCGTTCGCGGGCAGCGCGAAGCCGGCACGCCTGCCGTCGTCGAGCGTCAGGTCGAGGCCGGCCGGCGTCACGCGCAGCGCGGTGATCCTGATCTTCAGCCGCGGCGGCGGCATCAGCTTGTCGACCGACATCACGAGGTCGTCGCCGGCAAGCCGAGCGATCGGCGTTTCCACCTTCAGCAGATCGGCCATCTTCACGTTGGCCGCGCGCATCACCGGCTGTGCGTTGATGCCCGACACGCGCACGCCGGTCGGGTGGAACACGAGCTGGCTGCCGTCGCGGATCGCGAGCGTGCCGGTCAGCGAGAACGGCACCCAGCCGTCGCGTTGCATCTCGCCTTGCAGGTGGATCACGCCGTCGCCGGCCGATACGACGAGCTTGCGCAGCGGTGCGTTGCGATAACCGAAGATGTACGTATTGAACAGCGCCGTCAGCTTCGCGTTGTCGAGCGTGACGGCGCCCTCATGCACGTCGATCTCGAAGCTCGTCGGATCGTCGAACACGATTGGCGCGCCGGCCTGCGTCGGTACGAGCGTTGCGGATAACTGATGGATGAAGAAGCCGAGGTTGTTGACGATGCGGAAATCGACGTCGCGCAGAAACGTCATTGCACCGCTCTGACCCGAGTCGCGCAGCGTGAACGGGCGCGGTTGCGTGAGGCTGATCGATGCGAGCGAAGGCACGGTGCGGGCGATTTGCTGCTCTTGCGCGAGACGTTCGGCTTTTGCGCGTTCGATCTTCGTCGACGCACTCGATGCGTTGCCGTCACGCTGCGCGGCAGGTTCCGCACAGCCGGCGCAGAGAAGCGTGAGCGCAAGCGCGCCGCAGCCGAGCGCACGGGGCGTGCCATATGAAATCGAAATGGCCGCGCGCCGCGGGCCGAACATCCAGTCGAAAACTGCCAAAGGCGAGCGATGGCCGTGCCGGACCGCATTCCGCATCGTCTGTCTCCATGTCTTGTCATGATCGACGAGCGCACGCGGCCGATGCACGGCGCGGACGTCGATGCCGTGCAGTGTGTCATAGCGCGCTAGAGCCGCGTTACCAAACAGCGGGAGCCGGAGCGGGACCGGCCGGCGCGCGGCAGGACAACGGACTCGCGGCGGCGGGGTGACAGGATCAAACGGTCGTTTGGTTTTTGTTTTCGGGGAGGCAACCCGTCAGGTGCCGGATCGGCGAACCCGGCGTTGGTCGGCGCCGGGTTGCGTATCGGCCGAGCCGCGCGACCGATTCGGAAATGGCAATCGGGCGATTTCGCTATCGGCGCCGGTGGAGTCGCTCAGACCAGCAGGCGCTGCCGGATCGCATTTTGCGTTGCCTGGTCGAGCTGCAGGCCGTTGTCGATGTACGACGCCATCGACCCGTACGACGTGGCGACCTGGTCGTATGCCGCTTGCAGATAGGCCGTTCGCGCGCCCTGCAATGCGGCCATCATGTCGGCCGCATCCTGTCCGCCGCTTCTCTGCGCCTGCGCGACATAGGCGGCGATTTCGGATGCGCTGTAGACGTTGGTCAGCAGGTAATCCGTGAGAATCGTCTGTTGCGGGACGCCGACGATCGTTTGCAGAATGGCTGCAGCCCAGCCGGTGCGATCCTTGCCGGCCGTGCAGTGAAAGACAAGATTGCCGCCGGACGCGGCAAATCCGGCGAACAGCGTGTGGTAACCCGTCCGCGCCGTTTCCGTCGTCACGAATGCCCGGTACATGGTCTGCATGAAGGCTGCTGCGGTCGCACCGTTGGTCGGTAGCGGACCGATGTCGGTGACGCCTAGCACGTTGAGGTTCTGCCATGTGGCGCCGGCCAGCGGCACGTCCGGCTGCGCGTGGATCTCGGACGTCGTGCGCAGGTCGCAGACCTGCGTGATGCCGAGCGTGTCGACCGTCGCAACGTCGGCAGCGGACAATGCGAGCGCCGACGACCGGTAGACCACGCCTTTTTTCATCGCTGCGCCGCTTGTCGACGCGTAGCCCGTTCCATCGGGTCCCGCGGCGTCACGAAAGTTCGCCGCCGAACCGAGTCTGGGCGTCGTGACCGGGGCGACCGAGATCGAGTCGCCACCGCACGCGGACAGTAGCGGCGTGCTTCCGAGCACGAGGCCCAAAGTGCCGGCACCCAGCCGAAGAAAATGTCGACGGGAAAATTCGTTTTTCTGGTTCATTCACTGGCCTTTGTCGGAGACTGTTACAGGAAGTCGCGATCGCGGTTGCGATCGGGATCGCTGCCGACGCTTTCCGCACGACGCGGCGAAGCGCGGATAGGCCGCGTCGATCGACATGCGGTCGGACGATTCGCCGTGCGCGCCGCGCTCGCGCCGGGTAAGCGCACGGTAGCGATCCGTGGCGAAACGGCCATCGTCCTTTTTGATTAGGCGGGGTTGGGAGAAGGGCTTCGCTGCGACACTGTGTGGGCGTCGGTCATGGGCGTACCCGTCGAAAAATTTCACGAGAACGATCACAAAATGCATATGACCCGTTCTAAACGGGACAACTGTCTGTTATAATTTTTTTCTTTCGGGGCGTAGCGCAGCCTGGTAGCGTACCTGCATGGGGTGCAGGTGGTCGGAGGTTCAAATCCTCTCGCCCCGACCAGACAAGAACCCGCGTCAGTTCAGGCTGACGCGGGTTTTTTCTTGCCCGTCGCTTTTTTGCACATCCCGGCGCGGCCCCGGTAAAATGCAAGGTTGATCCACGGAAAGCGCCGTGATTTAGCGGAAGAGGATTCCCCGAACATGACTGATCTTCGTCTTACCATGCGGTTCGCTGCAGTGCTCGCCACCGGCGCGCTCGTTGCCGGTTGCGGTACGTCGTCGCCCACGAAAGTGGACTACAAGAGCGATTCGAAATCGAAGGAAGCGTCGCTCGCAGTGCCGCCCAACATGCTCGACGAGACGGCCGATCAGCGCTCGTTGCCGCCGCAGGGTGGCGCGACTTCCCTGTCCGCGCTCCAGCAGGTTCAGCAGGCGGCGCCCGCGACGGACACCGTCGTTCCAGCCGTTTCGGGCATGCATATCCAGCGTGACGGCACCGAGAGCTGGCTCGTGATCGACGGCAAGAAGCCCGCCGACATCTGGCCGCAGGTTCGCCGTTTCTGGCAGGAGCAGGGCTTCCTGCTGGTCGTCGACCAGCGCGACAAGGGTGTGATGGAAACCGACTGGAACGAAACTCATCCGCAGATCAACGACGGCCTGATCCGTGGCGTGATTTCGAAAGCGATGGGCAACTCGTACGTGACGGCAGAGCGCAACAAGTACCGCACGCGTCTCGATTCGGCGCCCAACGGCGGCACCTACGTGTTCATCAGCCAGAAGGGCATGCGCGAGGCGCTCACCGGTGCGAACAACGATTCGAGCAAGTGGGAAGCGAAGCCGAACGATCCGGCGCTCGAGACGGAATACCTGAAGAGGTTGATGGCGGTGCTCGCGCAGAACGAGCAGCGTGCGAAGAACGGCGAGCCGCCGATCGCCAACATCAACGACAACGCGGTGTCGAAGGACAAGAAGGCTGACACGGACGCATCGAAGGCCGCCGCCGCGGCGATTGCCGCGCAGAACGTCGCGCGCGCGTCGTCGCAAGGAAACGACGTCGACTCGTCCGGCTCGGTGCCGTCCGAAGTCACGCTCGGCGAGCCGTACGACCGGTCGTGGCTGCACGTCGGCCTCGCGCTCGACCGTGCGAACTTCACGGTCGACGATCGCGATCGCACGAAGGGCCTGTATTTCGTGCGCTATGTCGATCCGAAGGATCTGAGCGCGGCCGAGCAGGGCTTCTGGAGCCAGTTGTTCCACGGCAAGAAGGAAAAGCAGGCGAAGCAATATCGCGTGAACGTGAAGGCGTTGACGCCGGATCAGACGCGTGTCGCGGTCATCGACGATTCGGGTGCGATCGATACGTCGTCGCCGGCCCGGCAGATCATGGCGCTGCTCGTGAATCAGCTGCGCTGATCGCGGCTCGCTCCCGCTCCTGAAAAAGCCCGCCATCCGGCGGGCTTTTTTATGTCCGCGCGCGTCGGTATTGGCGTGTGCGCGAGGTTCGGTCCCTCCGTGTGACGTTACGTAACATCCGTGCGTTACGACGGCGGAACGGGTGTTACATCGTCAAGGTTTTAAAAAATATCCTTATGGATCAATGGTGTGTCGGCGTATTTGAAGTTGGCACGCAACCTGCTTTATAAATCGGAATTGTTGGAACAGGGAGGACGGTGTCAGATACCGGGCGTGCGTTGCGAGCGCGCGACCGACGGTACTGGCGCCTTCAAGCGCCGGCGCAACGAGCGCCGGTACAACCGATGACGATCCGTGCCATGCGCGGGTCCCGATGGCCCCGTCGCCTATCCTCGTAGGGCGACGGTTTCGCCCGCGCTTCGTCTGAAGCGCGGGCAATTTTTTTTGCGAGACCGTCATCGAAGATGTGCCGATCCGGCCGATGCTGGATTCGCGTATTTTCGGGTCTTTCTGAATGAAGGAGCCGGGAATGGCGGAAATCGCGGTCGTCGCGCTGATCGTGGCAACGCCGGGCGCGGAAGAGAAGTTGCGCGCTGTGCTCGAGGGGATCGTCGAGCCGACCCGCTCGGAAGCGGGCGCGCTGCAGTACGACTTGCACCGGGACCTGAAGGAGCCGGCACGGTTTGTATTCGTCGAGCGCTGGGAGAGCGAGGAGGCGTTGGCCGCGCACGCGCGTTCCGCGCATATTCTGGCCTATCGGGAGGTGGCCGCGGACTGGATTGATCGTTCCGAGATCCGCGTGCTGTCGAAGCTCGCGTGAGGAGGGCGGTGCGGCCGGACGTATTGCCGGCCGCCACGGCGCGTCAGTGCGACGCGCTGGGTACGTCCAGGATCAGGATGATCGTCCAGTCGGCATCGCCATCGTGGTGATACTGGCGTTCGGCCACGATGAACGGCTGCTGCTTGGCTTGCGGGCCGAGGAAAAGCACGTCGCCTTCCATCGGCAGGCACTCGATCGGCGGCAATGCGAGGAATGCGTCCTCCGAGCCGCGCGGCATCAGTTGCTTGATCTTGCGAGTGGCGGCTTCGGTCCACTCGATGTCGAGTTGAATGTTGCTCATGCTGTCCTCCGCACCGGGGTGCGCACGGGTGGAAAATTTCGGTGCGCGACTTTAGCACAGCGCGCAGGCGCCGCAACCAAAAAAGCCGAATCCGGTTGCCCGGATTCGGCTTTTCGCTTGTGCGGTGCCGCCGAACTTACTGGCTTGCGGCGTCTGCCGGCGCGGCCTTGCCGGCCTTCTTGGCTGCCTTGTGGTGAGCAGCCTTCTTGGCGTGATGATGGTGATGCTCTTCTTCGCGCGCCGCCGGCTGTGCAGCCTCGGCTGCTTGCTGCTGTTGCAGGGCTTGTGCGCGCTGCTCGATCTCGGCGATCTTGGCCGGGTCGGTGATGGTCTGGATTTGCGTGCTCTCTTGCGCATACGCTGCGCCAGTCAGCGCCGACATCGCAACCAGGATAGCCAGGGACGTCTTCTTCATTGCTTTACCTCCGCTAAGTGGTGATGAACCCGAGTGTTGCCGTTTTGTCTGGCGACTGCAATCGAGTGCGTGTCGAGTGTAACAAAAGTGACGGATCAATGTGCACCGGATCGCCGCGCCGCGCAAGGCCCCGTTGAAGTCGCGCAACACTTCGGGCATTCCGTCACGCGGATGCCATCGCGGGCCGGGCTGCCGTTGCGCGTCCGGTGCGTGTCACCTGTCAAAACCATCCGAGCATCCGGTACACGTGAAATTGTGCGATGCCGATCAGTTCGTGCAGTGCCTGTTCGGCGTCGGACAGGTTGTGCCGGCGGGGCAGCCAACCGGTCTGCGCACGGCGGCGATTCGAGTACACGGGTTGCGGATCGAGGCCGAAACGGCGGAAATCGAGCAGCGCGCGACGCATCTGGTATGACGACGTAACGAGAATGAGCGAGTCGTCATGTTGTGAGCGTAGTATAGACGCAGTGAATTGCGCGTTTTCATAGGTCGTGCGGCTCTTCGGCTCGAGAACGAGATCCCGGGAATCGACACCCTGCGCGATGAGCTGGCGCCCGTAGACGGCCGCTTCCGTGTCGCCGTGATGTTGCGGATCTCCGCCCGACATCACGACGGTGCAGCGGGTGGCCTGTTGCCGGCACGTGCGGTAGAGCGCCGCGGTCTTGCGGATGCGTGCGTCGCCGTCGGGCGGTGGCCGTAGCCCGGAATCGGCGCGTCGGGTACCGGCGCCGATCAGGATAAGCGTGGTATTGCCGTGCATGTCGGGGTGCTCGACCGGTGTGACACCTGCTTCGCTCCATGCGATGAGCGGTGCGGCGAGCCAGCCTGTCGCGAGCAGCCAGAACAGGGCGGCAGCGACGATTGCAATGAGTCGACGCCGCTTGCGGCAGAGCATGAAACAGATGAAGAGAAGTACAAATGAATCGAACAGAATCAATTTGATTGGGGTATGGTGTCTTTTTATGGACGGCTGACGATCCGGCCCTGACGCGACGCCGAACGTCGGCTTCCAGAATCGGTGGCGGTATCGGCGGGTGGAGACCCTGCCCGGCGCACCGCTTCGCATTGTCGCTGCACTTTAAGAAAGAATCGAGATGGCCACGTATTCCAACGAAGCGGTGCTCGACGCATTGAGACGAGTGCAGTACCGCCAGGTACCGTGGGCGCGCCGCCCGGGCGTGTTCGAGTATCTTCGGTCGCTTGGGCTGATGGACACGGTCAGGCAGAAGACCGTTGCGCCCGCGCCGGGTTTTCATGCGCCGGTCGACATCGCGGTGCTCACCGACAACGGTCGAGCGGAATGTGCGCGCCTCGAGCGCGACGAGAAATTGCTGTCCTGGACCGATCGCCGCACGGACGACTACGTGCTGAGCGACGCAAGCGCCGTGGCGATCCTCGAAAGCCGCCTGTAGAGGCGAATCTTCCTGTCCTCGTGAGCGCCGTCGCCGGCGCCAAAAAAAGCCCGTATCACGAGGATACGGGCGTACCGGATACTTTTGCTGTTGCCACGCTGTGCTCATGGCAACGATGTGACTCATCGTATGCCTGGCAGTTCCCGGATCCGGGAATTTTCTTTGACGAAATCCTGGAGAAGTACCTGCGTTACGGGTGACGCGGCATGTCGGACGGCTGTGAGCCGATACGCGCGCGTGCATTGCTCGCAATGTCGCCGCGCAGGTCGCCGCGCGGCACTGTCTGTCGGTTCGGCGGCGCAACGGGCTGCTGCTGGCGGAGGGTATTTCGGTGATCCTGCTGGCGGTGAGGCGGCTTCGCGCGATCGTCTGCGTGAGCGGGGGTGGTCAGCGCCAGCGAAATGACAATGCCGCATGCGACGAGCAGTGACATTGATTTCATGGCGGGGCTCCCTTCAAGCCGTCGGTGCGGCCTGTTGATATTCCGCTAAGGTAAGCGTGGGAGTGCAGGGTTGCTGTAAATATTGGTAAATAGATGTATCGCTGCACGACAACGGTAATCGATGGCAACGCGCGTGCCGCGCAAACGCGTGGGGCCGAAAAGAAACCGGGCGGCCGAAGCCGCCCGATCGAGCATGCGTTACGCCATCTTCACAGGGGCGCGCCAGGATTCGGGGTTGGTCCAGAAGGCGCCGCGCAGCCGGTCGCGACTCGGCGGTGCGGGCGGCTTTGCCGCACTCGCGCCAATGCGTCCGCGCAGCGAAATCTGGCGGCC
Organism: Burkholderia sp. WTPI3; assembly: GCF_021483755.1. Taxonomy (NCBI): domain Bacteria; kingdom Pseudomonadati; phylum Pseudomonadota; class Betaproteobacteria; order Burkholderiales; family Burkholderiaceae; genus Burkholderia; species Burkholderia sp. WTPI3. Next base: position 24,962 of record NZ_JAGIXF010000009.1, read on the forward strand.
GCTCGTGCCGAGTCGCTTGACGATTTCGGCGAGCGTGCCGTCTGCCTGCCATTCATCGAAGCGGCGGCGGCAGGTCGGCGGGGACGGATAGCGGCCCGGCAGCTTCGACCAGCCTTCACCCGTTGACAGCACCCACAGCACTGCATTTACCACCGAACGGGCCTCCACGCGGGGACGGCCGCGCCGTTCGCTCCGTTCGGGTTCCGAGCAAAACAGACCCTCGACCAGCGCCCACTCGTTATCTCTCAAATCGTCGAACAGCATCATGTCCTCACCTCAGCGAAGCTAACTCCGGTGCGCTGCCCTGCGCCGCGCACTCTTCAAGCACTCGAGCGTCGAGTGCCGGGTGGGGGCGTCCGGTTGGCCGGCAGCGGCGTTACTGCCTTCCGTCCGACGAAACCTGCGCCCTGTGCGCCAGGTAATGCACGAAGCGTGCCACGTCGGGGGCGATTCCCTCGAGAGCCGCTTGGCAGCGAGCTAACGGCTAAGTCAGCTAGGGGCGTATAAGACGCCAAAATAACCGTGCAGCAAATCGGGACAATCACCAATCTTGTGCAATTCGCCCGCACCACGTGCGTTTGCGCGAATATTGCACCGCAGCGAAACATGTGCGGCCGGTGCCGGAATTGCGCATCGACGCCGGTATCGCGCATTAAAATCGCGCATCGGTATCTACGATTGATGAGGTAGGGTGATGAACGTTACGCTGCGCCAGCTTCGCGTATTCATCGAGGTTGCGCGGTTGAAGAGCTTCAGTCGCGCGGGCGACGAGATCGGCCTGACGCAGTCTGCGGTCAGCCGCTGCGTGCGCGAACTGGAGGCCGAACTCGGGCTGAAGCTGATCGACCGGACGACTCGCGACGTGCAACTGACCGACGTCGGTGCGAACCTGATCGCCAGCGTGTCGCGTCTGATCGACGATCTCGACGACACGCTGCGGGAGATTCGCGAAATCGGCGAGCAACGGCGCGGGCGCGTGATCGTCGCGGCGAGCCCGACGATCGCGTGCCGGCTGATGCCGCGCGTCGTCGCGTCGTGCGAGCGCCAGTTTCCGTTCGTCACGCTCGGCCTGCGCGACGACGTGCAGAGCGATGTGCTGCGCAAGGTGAAGTCGAGCGAGGTCGACTTCGGCGTCGTGATCGGGCCGCTCGCTGTCGCTGATCTGGTGTGCGAGCCGCTGATGACCGACTCGTTCTGCCTCGTCGCACGTGCCGATCATCCGCTCGCGGCACGTGCCGAGGTGCCGTGGACCGCGCTCGACGGCGAGCGCCTCGTGCTCCTCGACCATGCGTCTGGAAGCCGGCCGCTGATCGATGCAGCGCTGGCCGCCCATCGCGTGAGCGCGACGGTCATGCAGGAGCTCGGACATTCGGCGACGGTGTTCGGCCTCGTCGAGGCCGGCGTCGGCGTGAGCGTGCAGCCGTGGCTGTCGCTGCCGCTGCCGGCCGGATCGACGCTGGTCGCGCGGCCGTTGACGCCGCGCACCGAGCGTACCGTCGAGCTGGTGCGCCGCCGCGATCGGTCGTTGTCGCCGGCTGCGCAGGCGATCTGGGAACTTGCGCGCCAGATGCCGGCGCGAGCGGAAGACCTCGACTGACGGCACCGGTCTGGTGCGCGGGCCGGTACACTACGCGGATCGTGTTCCTCGGCGGTGGTTCTCGATGGCGCATTCCGCAGATTTCGACCCGGCGACGGGCGAGCCGGCCGCACGCGGCGCAGTCCGGGCGCTGCGTGCGTCGCTGATCAGGGACGTCGCGAACGCGGGCGTCGGCGTGCCCGGCGTGCTGCCGTTCTGGTTCGGCGAATCGGATCGCGTGACACCGGCGTTCATTCGTGACGCGGCCTCCGCGGCGCTGCGTGACGGCGCGACCTTCTACACGCACAATCTCGGCACTGCGCCGCTGCGCGATGTGATCGCGGCCTACGTGAGCGCGCGTCACGGCGCGACGTCGGCCGATACGGTCGCCGTCACGAGTTCGGGCGTCAGCGCACTGATGCTGGCCGCGCAGATGCTGGTCGGTCCAGGCGACCGCGTCGTCGCCGTCACGCCGCTCTGGCCGAATCTCGTCGAAATCCCGAAGATCCTCGGTGCGCATGTCGAATGCGTGCGGCTTGACTATGGCGATGCGGGCTGGCAGCTCGACGTCGATCGCTTGCTCGCGGCGCTGACGCCCGACACGCGGATGCTGCTCGTCAATTCGCCTAACAACCCGACCGGCTGGACGATGTCGCGCGACGACCAGCAGGCCGTGCTCGCGCATTGCCAGCGGCATGGAATCTGGCTGGTCGCCGATGAAGTGTACGAACGGCTTGCGTTCGGGCCGGGCGGTGCGCCGTCGTTCCTCGATATCGCATCGCGTGACGACCGGGTGGTCGTCCTGAATTCGTTTTCGAAGGCGTGGGCGATGACGGGCTGGCGGCTCGGATGGCTCGTCGCACCGGCGTCGGTCATGGGTGACCTGTCGAAGCTGGTCGAGTACAACACGTCGTGTGCGCCGGGTTTTGTGCAGGCCGCGGGCGAGGTCGCGTTGCGTGACGGCGAGCCGTTCGTGCAGTCGTTCGTCACGTCGCTGCGCGGTGCACGCGATCATCTGGTTGCCGCGCTGCGGACGTTGCCGGGCGTCGACGTGCCGCCTCCGCCGGGTGCGATGTATCTTTTCCTGCGCTTGCCGGGCGCCGATGACAGCCTTGCGTTCTGCAAGGCGCTGGTGCGTGAGGCCGGACTCGGACTGGCGCCCGGACGCGCATTCGGCTCCGAGGGAGAGGGCTTCGTGCGCTGGTGCTACGCGTGCGATCCCGCTCGGCTCGACGCGGGCGTCGAGCGCCTGCGCAACTTCCTCGCGCGCGGCGGGGCCCTGTGCTGAAGCGGGGACGGAGCGGGCGCGGCGTGCGGGCGGGGGGTGTTCGGCTTGTCTTTACGCACCGGGCAATTTTGCGTAATATGGCGCTCAGTCACGCGGTTCCGCCGTTGAGCCGTGCTGTTTCCGTCCGGTTTGGGCCTGGCCTGAAGTTGGTTCGCCGCCCCCGGTTCGTGCTCCCATCAATATGACCGATCAGAATCGGGCGAGCGCGTCTTCCGTTCCTTTCGTCTGTTTGTTGATCCGGTTCGTTTGACCACAGGGTCTGGCCTAGCTGCATGAATACCCAAGAGGCGAAGATCGTCCTCGAGACTGCTTTGATCTGCGCGCAGGAACCGCTGAAGCTTGGCGATTTGCGCAAGCTCTTTGCCGACGGCGTGTCGGCTGACACGGTCCGCACGTTGCTCGAAGATCTGAAACAGGATTGGTCCGGTCGCGGCGTCGAACTGGTGGCGCTGGCAACCGGGTGGCGTTTTCAGAGCAAGCCGGCGATGCGCCATTTTCTGGACCGCCTGCATCCCGAGAAGCCGCCGAAATATTCGCGTGCGGTGCTCGAAACGCTCGCGATCATCGCGTATCGGCAACCCGTCACGCGTGGCGACATCGAGGAGATTCGCGGCGTCACGGTCAATACGCAGGTGGTCAAGCAGCTCGAGGATCGCGGCTGGATCGAAGTAATCGGGCATCGCGACGTGCCGGGGCGCCCGGCGCTGTACGCGACGACCAAGCAGTGCCTCGACGATCTCGGCCTGAAGGCGCTCGACGACCTGCCCGCGCTCGAGGAGCCTGCCGCGAACATCGAGGCCGCGCTGCTCGCACAGCAGGCGATGGACTTCGACGGCGATGCGGCGCCGGTTGCCGACGATCTGCCGGAAGCAGGTGAAGCAGCGGCTGAGGCGCAGCTGAGCGACGCCGCGACCGATATCTCGGCGACGCAGGAAATGCCGAACCGCGATACGCTGGAAGCTGATCGCGTGCAAACGGAACAGGGCGGCGCCGAAGCAGCGCCGGCCGGCGTGCGGCCGGAGCCGCTGCGCGCGGAATGGAACGAGGAAGATCGCAAGCCGGCCGCCGACGCGGTTGCCGGAAATGGAGCGGAAGCGGCCGGCGACATGCCGGACAAGGCTGGTCAGGCCGACGCCTCGCGCTCCCGTCCCGCGGACGGCGAGATGCTGGACGATACGTCCGACAGTCTTGCCGATGCCGTACGCAGTGCCAGTGCGCCCATCGGCGCCGACGCGCTGCCGGACGACGAAGCAGAACCCGAACAGCGCCGCGCCTGATCGCGGCCGACTTCTTGCCGCGCCCCGCCGGGCGCGAGACCTGACATTTTGAGGTTGTTTTGACAGATATCCACGATATTGAATCGTCCGCGCCTGCCGTGCAGGCAGCGCGTGCCGACGATGCGCCGGAGCAGGACGCTCAGGCCGCGGGTGGTGACGAGCGTCCCCGCCGCGGTCTGCGACGCGGCCCGCGCAGCCTGATCGCACGTCGCCGCGCGGCGGCCAAGTCGAAGGGCGCCGATGGCGAGCCGCAGGGCGGCGATGGCGCGGAAGCGCAGCCGGCCGAAACCGCGGAAGCGCAACAGCCCGCCCGTGCGCCGCGCAAGGAAGGTGCGGCCCGTGGCGTGCGCAAGCCGGCCGGCAAGCGCGAAGGCGCAGCCAAGGGTGTCCAGGGTACCCAGAGTGCGCAAGGCGGCCAGGGGCGGCGCGGCGGTGCGGCGAAAGCCGAAGGCGGCGCAGCGAAGACTGACGGCGAGGCGTCGCAGGACGAGCTGTTCGCCTATGTGACGTCGCCGGCGTTCGACGCGGACAACGCGGCGGGCGGCGGCGGCGGCGTGCGCGCGCCGATGCTGCGCCGCGGCCGTAGCCAGCCGACGAGCAAGCGCGTGCTGTCGCCGGACGACGACGCGCCGAAGCTTCACAAGGTGCTCGCGGAAGCGGGCATGGGCTCGCGTCGCGAAATGGAAGAGCTGATCGTCGCCGGTCGCGTGTCGGTGAACGGTGAACCCGCGCACATTGGCCAGCGCATCATGCCGACCGATCAGGTCCGGATCAACGGCAAGCCGGTCAAGCGCAAACTGCCGAACAAGCCGCCGCGTGTACTGCTGTACCACAAGCCGACCGGCGAGATCGTCAGCCACGCGGATCCGGAAGGCCGTCCGTCGGTGTTCGACCGCCTGCCGCCGATGAAGACCGCGAAATGGCTCGCGGTCGGCCGTCTCGACTTCAATACCGAAGGTCTGTTGATGCTGACGACTTCGGGCGATCTCGCGAACCGCTTCATGCATCCGCGCTACAGCGTCGAGCGCGAATATGCGGTGCGCGTCGTCGGCGAGCTGTCCGAAGGCATGCGGCAGAAGCTGCTGCACGGCGTTGAACTTGATGACGGTCCGGCAAACTTCCTGCGCATCCGGGATGGCGGCGGCGAGGGCACGAACCACTGGTATCACGTCGCACTGGCCGAAGGCCGCAACCGCGAAGTGCGCCGGATGTTCGAGGCGGCCGGCCTGATGGTGAGCCGCCTGATTCGTACGCGCCACGGCCCGATTCCGCTGCCGCGCGGCCTGAAGCGCGGTCGCTGGGAGGAACTCGACGAGGCGCAGGTGCGCAAGCTGATGGCGACCGTCGGCTTGAAGGCGCCGACCGAGGAAAGGGGCAAGCGCGGTGCGGGTGGCCAGGCCGAGCGCCGCCAGCCGGATCCGATGCAGACGTCGATGGGCTTCATCGGCCGTGAGCCGGTGCTGACGACGCACGGTCAGCTCGATCAGCCGCGTCGCGGCGGTGGCGGCGGTCGTCGCGGTGGCCCGGGCTTGCCGGGTCTGAGCGGCTACGGCAGCTTGCCGGTTGCGCCGTCGGGTTACGGCAATCGCTCGGGCGGCGGTCGCGATGTCGACGGCAACCGCGCGTCGTATGGCGCCGGTCCGAAGCGTGAAGGCGCCGGCGGGAAGCGCGGCGGCGGCAAGGGTGGCAACCGCAATCCGAACGGCAATCGCGCCGAAGGCGCCGGTAACGGTGGTGGCGGTGCGCGCAGCGGTCAGCAGCGTCCGCAGCGCAATCGCTCGCGCGGTCGCTAAGCGCTTCTGGCGTACCGCAGCGTGAGGCTGCGGTGTGCCGACGGAATCGACGTCGTTTCGGTTTTGTCGGCACGTCGCTGACTGTATATATGTAGCGCAGCCGGATTGTTCCGCTTCGTCGGACGGTCCGGTTTCGCATTTTTGGTCGGTAAAGGCGGGCTGGGCGCCGCTTTTACCGGCTGGCTTGGCGTTTGCGCCAAAAATCGCTATAATCGCGGAGTCGCTGGGCGTACGGATTCAATGTGCGGCTCAGGTGCGACCACCAGTAAGAAGATGGGCGTTCCGCCCATTTTTTTTTGCTGAAACGGTTAGGCATCTCGGGTAGCGCTTCCTGCGCCGGCTAAGGCGCGCGCCCGCGGGTGAATCGCGAGCGGCGGGCGCGAACACCTGAGAGGACACTGTGCAACTGACGGAACTGATAGAAACCACGGTCACCGGGCTCGGCTACGAGCTGGTGGATCTTGAGCGCACCGGGCGCGGCATGCTTTGCATCTATATCGATCAGCTTGCCGGCATCTCGCTCGAAGATTGCGAAAAGGTCACGCGTCAGCTCCAGCACGTCTTGACGGTCGAAAACATCGATTACGAACGGCTTGAAGTCTCGTCCCCGGGGCTCGACCGCCCGTTGAAGAAGCTGGCCGACTTCGAGCGCTTCGCCGGCAGCGAGGCTTCCGTGACCTTGAAAAAGCCGCTGGACGGGCGCAAGACGTACCGTGGCATTCTGCACGCGCCGAATGGCGAAACGATCGGTTTGGAATTTGAGAGGGAGAAGGGCGAGGCAGCCATGCTGGATTTCACGCTGGCCGATATCGATAAAGCCCGCCTGATTCCGCAAGTTGACTTTAGGAGCCGCAAATAATGAGTCGCGAAGTGTTGATGCTGGTGGATGCGCTGGCGCGCGAGAAAAACGTCGACAAGGATGTGGTGCTGGGCGCCCTCGAGGCTGCGCTCGCGTCCGCGTCCAAGAAGCTGTTCGACGAAGGCGCCGAAATTCGCGTCCATATCGATCGCGAAAGCGGCGAGCACGAAACCTTCCGTCGCTGGCTCGTCGTACCCGACGAGGCGGGCTTGCAGGAGCCGGATCGCGAGATCCTGCTGTTCGAAGCGCGTGAGCAGAAATCCGACGTCGAAGTCGGCGAATTCATCGAGGAGCCGGTGCCGTCGATCGAGTTCGGCCGTATCGGTGCGCAGGCTGCGAAGCAGGTGATCCTGCAGAAGGTGCGCGATGCCGAGCGCGAGCAGATCCTGAACGACTACCTCGAGCGTGGCGAAAAGATCATGACGGGAACGGTGAAGCGCCTGGACAAGGGCAACTTCATCGTCGAATCGGGCCGCGTCGAAGCGCTGCTGCGCCGCGACCAGTTGATCCCGAAGGAAAACCTGCGCGTGGGCGACCGCGTGCGTGCGTACATCGCGAAGGTCGACCGTACCGCGCGCGGTCCGCAGATCGAACTGTCGCGTACGGCGCCGGAATTCCTGATGAAGCTGTTCGAGATGGAAGTGCCGGAAATCGAGCAGGGCCTGCTCGAGATCAAGGCAGCCGCTCGCGATCCGGGTGTGCGCGCGAAGATCGGCGTGATCGCCTACGACAAGCGGATCGATCCGATCGGCACCTGCGTCGGCATCCGCGGCTCGCGCGTGCAGGCCGTGCGCAACGAGCTCGGTGGCGAAAATATCGACATCGTGCTATGGTCGGAGGATCCCGCCCAGTTCGTGATCGGCGCGCTCGCGCCGGCAGCTGTCCAGTCGATCGTCGTCGATGAAGAAAAGCACTCGATGGACGTCGTCGTCGACGAGAACGAGCTGGCTGTCGCGATCGGCCGCAGCGGTCAGAACGTTCGCCTTGCCGGCGAACTGACCGGCTGGCAGATCAACATCATGACGCCGGACGAGTCCGCCCTGAAGCAGGGCGAGGAACGCGACCGCCTGCGTGCGCTGTTCATGGCGCGTCTCGATGTCGACGAAGAAGTTGCCGACATCCTGATCGACGAAGGCTTCACGAGTCTCGAAGAAATCGCTTATGTGCCGCTCAACGAAATGCTCGAAATCGAGGCATTCGACGAGGACACCGTGCATGAGCTGCGCAACCGCGCGCGCGACGCATTGCTGACGATGGCGATCGCGAATGAAGAAAAGGTCGAGAATGCAGCGCTGGATTTGAAGGGCCTCGACGGCGTCACGCCGGAGTTGCTCGCGAAGCTGGCCGAACATGGCATGCAGACGCGGGACGATCTCGCCGAGCTGGCTGTGGATGAACTGGTCGACATGACCGGGATGGAAGAGGATGCCGCTAAGGCGTTGATCATGAAAGCACGTGAACATTGGTTCCAGTGAGAAATGACCATGGCGCACTGATTTGATGGCGGCCGTATGGCCTGACCCGATGCTAACCGCAAGGAATCGGTCCTTGCACTAAGAGGAATGAATGGCGAGTAACAACGTAGCCCAATTTGCCGCGGAACTGAAAATGCCTGCTGGTGTGCTGCTCGAGCAGCTGCAGGCAGCGGGCGTCCAGAAAGCGAGTGAAGACGATGCGCTGTCCGAAGCGGACAAGGCGCGTCTGCTCGATCATTTGCGCAAGTCGCACGGCGCAACCGACGGCGACAAGCGCAAGATCACGCTGACCCGCAAGCATACGTCGGAGATCAAGCAATCTGACGCGACGGGCAAGGCTCGCACCATTCAGGTCGAGGTCCGCAAGAAGCGCACGTTCGTCAAGCGCGACGAAGTGAGCGAGGGTGCGGAACAGGGTCAGGCGCAGGTCGCCGAAGCGGACGATGACGCAGAACTGAAGCGTCGCGAGGAAGAGGCGCGCCGCGAGGCCGAACTGCTCGAGAAGCAGGCGCAGGAACTGCGCGAGCGTCAAGAGCGCCTCGAGCGTGAAGAAGCCGAGCGTCGTGCCCGCGAGGAAGCGGCTGAAGCCGAGCGTCGTCGTGCCGAGGAAGAAGCTGCGGCGAAGCGTGCTGCGGCCGAAGCCGCTGCGGCTCAGCAGGCTGCTGCCCAGCAGGCCGCCGAGGCCAAGCAGGAAGCGACAGGTACGCAGTCCGCGCAGGACGAAGCACGCGCAGCCGCAGAACGTGCGGCGCAGCGTGAAGCGGCGAAGAAGGCCGAAGACGCTGCCCGCGAGGCGGCGGATAAGGCGCGCGCCGAGCAGGAAGAGATCAGCAAGCGTCGCGCGGCGGCAGAAGCCGAAGCACGCGCGATCCGCGAAATGATGAACACGCCGCGCAAGGCAGTGGTCAAGGCGGTCGAGCCGCCGAAGCCGGTGGAACCGCCGAAGCCGGCCGAAGCGAAGGGCACGCTGCACAAGCCGGCCAAGCCGGCTGGCGCGGGCGCGCAAGCACGTCCGGCCGTGAAGAAGCCGGCAGGTACAGCGCCGGCTACGACGCAGGCTCCGGCAGGTGCGGGCGACCGCAACAAGAAGCCGGGCGGCGGCAAGGGCGGCTGGCAGGACGACGCAGCGAAGCGCCGCGGCATCAAGACGCGTGGAGATTCGAGCGGCGGTGTCGACCGCGGCTGGCGCGGCGGCCCGAAGGGTCGCGGCCGTCACCAGGACAGCGCATCGACGTTCCAGGCGCCGACCGAACCGATCGTGCGTGAAGTGCACGTGCCGGAAACCGTTTCGGTTGCCGATCTCGCGCACAAGATGTCGATCAAGGCCTCTGAAGTCATCAAGGTGATGATGAAGATGGGCCAGATGGTCACGATCAACCAGGTGCTGGATCAGGAAACGGCGATGATCGTCGTCGAGGAACTGGGCCACCGCGCAGTCGCGGCAAAGCTGGACGATCCGGAAGCGCTGCTGGTCGAAGGCGAGACCAGTACCGATGCGGAGCAGCTGCCGCGTCCGCCGGTCGTCACGGTGATGGGTCACGTCGACCACGGCAAGACCTCGCTGCTCGATCACATCCGCCGCGCGAAGGTTGCAGCGGGCGAAGCGGGCGGCATTACGCAGCACATCGGCGCTTACCACGTCGATACACCGCGCGGCGTCATCACGTTCCTCGATACGCCGGGTCACGAGGCGTTCACGGCAATGCGCGCACGCGGCGCGAAGGCGACCGACATCGTGGTGCTGGTGGTGGCTGCCGACGACGGTGTGATGCCGCAGACGAAGGAAGCCATTGCTCACGCGAAGGCGGGTGGCGTGCCGATCGTCGTGGCGATCAACAAGATCGACAAGCCGGAAGCGAACCCGGACCGCGTCAAGCAGGAACTGGTCGCCGAAGGCGTCGTGCCGGAAGAATACGGTGGCGATTCGCCGTTCGTGCCGGTGTCGGCAAAGACGGGCGCCGGTATCGACGACCTGCTCGAAAACGTGCTGCTGCAAGCCGAAGTGCTGGAACTGAAGGCGCCGATCGAAGCGCCGGCCAAGGGCATCGTGATCGAAGCGAAGCTCGACAAGGGCAAGGGCCCGGTCGCGACGATCCTGGTGCAGTCCGGTACGCTGAACCGTGGCGACATCGTGCTGGCAGGCACGGCTTATGGCCGCGTGCGTGCAATGCTCGACGAGAACGGCAAGCCGACGAAGGAAGCTGGCCCGTCGATCCCGGTCGAAATCCAGGGTCTGTCGGAAGTGCCGGGCGCAGGCGAGGAAGTGATCGTGCTGCCGGACGAGCGCAAGGCGCGCGAAATCGCGCTGTTCCGTCAGGGCAAGTTCCGCGACGTCAAGCTGGCGAAGCAGCAGGCCGCGAAGCTGGAAAGCATGCTCGAGCAGATGGGCGAAGGCGAAGTGCAGAACCTGCCGCTCATCATCAAGGCGGACGTGCAGGGCTCGCAGGAAGCACTCGTGCAGTCGCTGCTCAAGCTGTCAACCGACGAAGTGCGTGTGCAGATCGTGCACAGCGCGGTGGGCGGCATCAGCGAAAACGACGTCAACCTGGCAACGGCATCGAAGGCGGTCATCATCGGCTTCAACACGCGTGCGGATGCACAGGCGCGCAAGCTGGCCGAGTCGAACGGTATCGACATTCGCTACTACAACATCATCTATGACGCAGTGGATGAGGTGAAGGCGGCAATGTCGGGCATGCTGGCGCCGGAGAAGCGCGAAGTCATCACCGGCATGGTCGAGGTGCGCCAGGTGTTCAAGGTGCCGAAGATCGGCACGGTCGCCGGCTGTATGGTCACCGACGGTATCGTCAAGCGCTCGTCGTCGGTTCGCGTGCTGCGCAACAACGTCGTGATCTTCACGGGCGAACTCGAATCGCTGAAGCGCTTCAAGGACGACGTGAAGGAAGTCAAGCAAGGCTTCGAGTGCGGTATGTCGGTGAAGAACTTCAACGACGTCATCGAAGGCGACCAGTTCGAAGTCTTCGAAGTGACCGAAGTCGCACGTACGTTGTAATCGTCGCGTATCGGCTCATGGGGCGGGGCAGGCTTGGGCCTGTCCCGCCCATTTTCATGGTGGCGTGCCAACGGCGCGCCGCTTTATCCTGATAAACGGATCACGGATCGATCATGTCCAGGAAGCGTACTTCCCCCAATCGCAACGTTCAGATTGCCGATCAGATTCAGCGCGATCTGTCCGAACTCATCATGCGCGAGGTCAAAGACCCGCGGATCGGTATCGTGACCATCCAGAGCGTCGAGCTCACGCCGGACTACGCGCACGCGAAGGTCTATTTCACGGCGCTCACCGGCGATCCGGACAAGACGCAGGAAGCGTTGAACCATGCGTCGGGTCACCTGCACAACCTGCTGTTCAAGCGCCTGCACATTCATACCGTGCCGACGCTGCATTTCCACTACGATCAGACGATCGAGAAGGCGGTCGAAATGTCGCGCCTGATCAAGGAAGCCAACTCGACGCGCGCGAAGGACGACGACGAAGCCGACGCGCCCGCGAAGGACGACTGAGCTCGCGCGCCCTATGACGACTGCAGCAAACCAGCGTCCACGTGTGCCGCGGCGCGCACTGGACGGCGTCCTTCTGCTCGACAAGCCTGTCGGTTTGTCGAGCAACGACGCATTGATTCGCGCGAAGCGCCTGCTGCTCGCGAAGAAGGCCGGTCATACCGGCACGCTCGATCCGCTGGCCTCGGGGTTGTTGCCGCTGTGTTTCGGCGAGGCGACGAAGTTTTCGCAGGACTTGCTCGAAGCCGACAAGACCTATGAAGCGACGATGCGTCTCGGCGTGCGCACGACTACCGGCGATGCGGAAGGCGACGTGCTCGACACGCGTGCCGTCGAATGCGACCTCGCGGGAGTGGAAGCAGCGCTGGCGCGCTTTACCGGTGAGATCGTGCAGGTGCCGCCGATGTATTCGGCGCTCAAGCGCGACGGCAAGCCGCTGTATGAATACGCGCGCGCGGGCCAGACCGTCGAGCGGGAAGGCCGCAACGTGACGATTCATGTGCTCGATCTGCTCGCCTGCGAACTGCCGGACGTGACGTTTCGCGTGACCTGCAGCAAGGGCACTTACGTGCGCACGCTCGCGGAAGATATCGGCGAAGCCCTCGGCTGCGGTGCGCATCTGACGATGCTGCGCCGCACGGGTGTCGGTGCGCTGACGCTCGAGCATGCGGTGACGCTCGACACGCTGTCCGATGCCGCGGAAGCGGCACGCGACGTGTGGCTTCAGCCGGTCGATGCGCTGCTGTCGACGTTTCCGCTGGTGCGTCTCGATGACGCCTGTGCGAAGCGCTTCCTGCACGGCCAGCGCCTGCCGCTGTCGGCGCTTGATTCGATCGACGCGGCAGAAGGCGATCGGGTGCGCGTGTACGACGCACGACGCCTGCTTGGCGTGGCGCGCAAGGCCAACGGCGTGCTCGCTCCCGAACGTCTCGTCGTGACGGCTGAGTGATGTGAGGCGCGCAGGCGCCGTTGGCGGAACGAAAAAAAGCCCGGTCGAATCGACCGGGCTTTTTGTTTGGAGCGTGGCCTTGAGCGTGGTGCTCAGTGCGCGGCCGACGCAGCCGCACCCGCATCGCCACCGCCCGCGCGTTCGGGCTTCGTGATCCAGATCAGCCCGATCAGCAGCACGAAGATCGCCGCGGAAATGTAGAACAGATCGTTCACGCCGAGTTGCGCAGCCTGCTGGGTGGCCATGTTGTTGATCAGGCCATGCGCCTGCTCCGGCGTGAGCCCGAGGTTGCCCATCTGCGTGACGGCCTGGTTGAACGTCGGGTTGTAAGGATTCGCCTGCTCGACCAGTTGTGCGTGGTGGAAGTTGTTCCGATGATCCCACGCGGTCTGGAAGATCGACGTGCCGATGCCGCCGCACATGATCCGCACGAAGTTCGACAGGCCCGATGCCGCGGGAATGCGGTGGCCGGGCAGGCCGGACAGCGTGATCGACACGAGCGGGATGAAGAAGCCGGCCATCGCGATGCCCTGCACGAGCGTCGGCAGCATCAGCGACCATTCGTCGACGCCGGTCGTGTAGAGCGAGCGCATCCAGAAGCACAGCGCGAACGTCAGGAATGCGGCGGTTGCGATGTAGCGCGGGTCGGTGCGGGGCAGGAACTTGCCGGTCAGCGGCGACAGCAGGATCGCGAACAGCCCGACGGGTGCCATCACGAGGCCCGCATCGGTCGCCGTATAGCCGATCTGGGTCTGCAGCCACAGCGGCAGCAGCACGAGGTTGCCGAAGTAGAGCCCGTAGCCGACCGCCAGCGCGATCGTGCCGCCGGTGAAGTTCCGCATCCGGAACAGCGACAGGTCGACGACCGGATGTTCCGCGGTCAGCTCCCAGATCACGAAGAACGCGAACGAGATGATCGCAATCAGCGCGAGCGCGACGATCGTGGTCGACGCGAACCAGTCGAGATCCTTGCCTTTGTCGAGCATGATCTGCAGCGAGCCGACCCACAGCACGAGCAGCGCGAGGCCGACCGCATCGATCGGCGCGCGACGCACCGTCGATTCGCGCGTGCGGTAGATCGACCATGTGGCAAGCGCCGCGGCGATGCCGACGGGGATGTTCACGTAGAAGATCCACGGCCACGAATAATTGTCCGAGATCCAGCCGCCGAGGATCGGCCCTGCGACCGGCGCTATCAGTGTCGTCATCGACCACAGGGCGAGCGCCATCGGCGCTTTCGCACGGGGATAGCTCGACAGCAGCAGCGATTGCGACAGGGGGATCATAGGCCCGGCGACCGCGCCCTGGAGCACGCGCGACGCGAGCAGGAACGGCAGGCTCGGCGCCAGCCCGCACATCCACGACGAGATGACGAACAGGATGATCGATGCGAGGAACAGGCGAACCTGCCCGAAACGGTCGGTCAGCCAGCCCGTCAGCGGGACCGAGATCGCGTTCGCGACCGCGAACGACGTGATGACCCACGTACCCTGGTCGGAAGACACGCCGAGGTCGCCCGAGATGGTCGGGATCGCGACGTTCGCGATGGACGTGTCGAGCACGTTCATGAACACCGCGAGCGATACCGCGATCGTCCCGAGCACGAGTTGCCCGCCCTGCAAGGGCGGGTGGGAGACAGGAGCCTGTGCCATGTCGGTAGTTTTTCCGGAATCGAGCCGTTACATCATCTTGGCGGTGCCGTTCGACTTCGCCGCGGCCGGTGCCGCCGCGTTGCCGCCGGCGTTCGCCGCGATGATGCGAGCGATTTCGGCATCGGCTTCGTCACCGTACTTTGCGAACACGTCGGTCTCGTAGACCGTGTTCTGCGCATTTGCGAGCTGGTCGCCGCGCTCGTCCTTGATGTCGACGTCGACCTGCATCGACAGGCCGATGCGCAGCGGGTGCTTCTCGAGGTCCTTCGGATCGATTTCGATACGCACCGGCAGGCGCTGCACGACCTTGATCCAGTTGCCCGTCGCGTTTTGCGCCGGCAGCAGCGAGAACGCCGAGCCCGTGCCGGCCGAGAAGCCGACGACCTTGCCGTGGTAGACGATCGACGAGCCGTAGATGTCGGCCGTCAGTTCGACCGGCTGGCCGATGCGCATGTGCTTGAGCTGGACTTCCTTGAAGTTCGCGTCGACCCACACCGCGTTCAGCGGCACGACCGACATCAGCGGATTGCCCGGCGACACCCGCTGACCGACTTGCACCGAGCGCTTCGCGACATAGCCGGTGACCGGGGCGGGCAGCACGTTACGCGAATTCGCGAGATACGCGTCGCGAACCTTCGCGGCGGCAGCCAGCACGTTCGGATGCGATGCGATCGTCGTGTTCGCGGTCAGCGCGCGGTTCGATGCGAGCTGCTGCTGGGCCGCGTCGACCGACGCCTGCGCAGCGCGCACGGCGTCGCGTGCGTGGGAGATTTCTTCCTGCGACACGGCGCCCGTTTGCGCGACAGCCAGGCGGCGACGCAGGTCGTCCTGCGCCTTCGACAGGTCGGACTCGCGCAGTGCGACTTGCGCGCGGTACTGGTCGTCGTTGACGAACAGGCCGCGGACCTGGCGCACCGTCTGGGCGAGGTTGGCCTCTGCCTGCTGCAGGGCGACTTGCGAATCGGCCGGATCGAGCACGACCAGCGGATCGCCGGCCTTGACCGTCTGCGTATCGTCGGCCTTCACGGCGATCACGGTACCCGTGACCTGCGGCGTGATCTGCACGACGTTGCCGTTTACGTATGCGTCGTCGGTCTCTTCATGGAAGCGTGCGACGAGGAAGTAGTACAGGCCGTACGCGATGGCCGCGATCACGATGACCGCGATCAGCAGCGTCATCATCCGTTTGCGCTTCCCGTTGTTCTGCGGCTGTGCGCTGGCGGCGTTTTGTTGAGCGTCGCTCATGGCGATTTTCTCCGTCCGTTATTTCGAGTGTCTGCGTAGTGATGGCGCCGGATCAGTTGGCGGCCTGTTTTGTCTGCTTGTCCGCGTCGGGCGCGGCGAGTCGCGTGCCGGTCGCGTCAAACCCGCCGCCGAGCGCCTTGATCAGCGCGAGCTGCATGTCGCGCCGGCGCATCTTCAGGTTGGTCACGGTCTGTTCCGATGCGAGGCGGTTGCTGTCTGCGGTCAGCACCTGAAGCTGCGGCGACAGACCGGCCTTGTAGCGGATCACGGCGAGGTCGTACGCTCGCGTCGACGCGTCGAGCGCGCGCTGTGCGTCGTCCATCTGGCGATCGACCGCGCGGATCGAGGCAACTTGCGTCGCGACATCGTTCAGCGCGTTGATCAGCGTCTGGTTATAGTTCGCGACCGACAGGTCGAAGTCCGCGTAGCGGCCCTTGAGCTGCGCGCGCAGCGCGCCGGCATCGAAGATCGGCAGGTGGATCGCCGGGCCGAGCTGCGCCTGGCGGCTCGCGAAGTTCAGGAATTTGCCCCAGCCGAATGCATCGAAGCCGAAGCCGGCCGCGAGGTTCACGTCCGGGAAGAATTCCGCCTTCGCTTCCTTCACGTCATGCATCGCGGCCTCGACCTGCCAGCGCGCGGCAACGATGTCGGGGCGTCGCGACACGAGGTCGGCCGGCAGGTTGCCGGGCAGGGCCACATCGGCGCTCGGGTTCATCACAGGCTCGGCGATCTGCAACCCGCGATCCGGTCCCTTGCCGAGCAGCGCGGCGAGTTGGTAGCGCACCGTCGTGATCTGGCCGTCGAGGTCGGACAGCGATGCCTGGGTCGTCGCGATATTGCCGCGTGCGGTCTGGCGTTCCACGTTGGTGTCGAGGCCGGCCGACACCCGCCCGTCGGTGATCTTGCCGACCGTCTGGCGGTTGGTGATCTCGCGTTGCGCGATGTCGCGCAGTGCATAGAGTTGCGCGAGCGAGTTGTAGGTGCGGGCGACCGACGACGCGAGCGTGATGCGCGCCTGCTGCATGTCGGCTTCGGCGGCCTTTTCCTGCGACACGGCCGTGTGCAGGCGTTCGCGGTTCTTGCCCCACAGGTCGAGATCCCACGATGCGCTTGCGAGCGCGTTGTTCTCGCTGTACCACTGCCCCCCGTACGGCGGCGGGAACAGTGCATTCGACGAATACAGCTCGCGCGTCCACGAGTAACTGGCCTCGGCCTTCGGCATCAGGTTGGAGCGCGACGTCTCGATATACGACGACGCTTTCGCGATGCGCGCCTGCGCCTGCGCGATCGACGGGTTGCCCTGGAGCGCCTCGTCGATCAGCTTCGGCAACTGCGGATCGCCGAACTGGTTGGCCCAGTCGAGCGCCGGCCAGTGGCCGTCCTGGGCCGGCAGGCTCTGGGCGGTTTCGAATTGCGACGCGGGAGCGATCTGCTTGTCGCTCTTGATGCCGATGTAGTTCGCGCAGCCAGCCAGTGCCAGCGCGGCAACCGCGGCGGCGACGGCGGCGCGGCACGAACCGGCGCGCACGGACAACGGGGTGGATTTCATCGCGCTGATCCCTGACTCGGAATGAATAATGGACACTGCAAGGATTTCCTTACATTAATCTGTCAAAAGTAATTGTTATGGCAACTATTGCGTGACACTGCCACCTGCCGTCTCGCAATAGTTGCTGAGAATGCGGCGCAGCATGCTCTTCAGGAACCCGACTTCCTCCGGCGTAAATCCGCCCAGCAGTTCGTCGAGCACGCTGCGGAACACCGGCGGCAGCCGCTCGGCGAGCGCACGGCCTTCGTCAGTCAGTTCGAGACGCACGACCCGCCGATCCTCGATGCTGCGCACGCGGCACAGCAGGCCGCGCTTCTCGACGCGGTCGAGCAGGCGAGTGACCGCGCTCGCGTCGATTCCGTATTCCCGCGCGAGTTCGGCGGCCGTCGAGCATTTGCCGACCGCGATCATGAACAGCATGCTCGCCTGCGTGCCGGTGATGCCGAGTTCTTCCTGCGTGCGTTGCGTGACGAGGTTGGTCATGACCGACTTCACGCGCGACATCAAATAACCGACGCTATCGTTCATCTGATACGACGACAGCGGCGAAACGGGCGGTTGGGAAGGAGAATCCGACATAAAACCCTGAAGCTGCAATAGTTGACTAGGCAGCAGTATAGGCACAATTGCTTGCCGCGGCAAATGTTAATCGAACCCACCAGGGTGCGCTCCGCGGGTCAAAATCCCCTTGCGGGAGTAAGGGTTTTTGGTCGACTGGCGGCAGCTTCGAGCGGTCGATTTGGTGCGCAAGGGAAGGGGCGGAGGCGCGCTGCTTGTTGCGTTGCAGCGGGCAGCCCGGCTCTCGTCATTCGCACGTGCTATAATTTGTGGTTTCCAAGCTGCAATGCGCGCGCACGTGTCGAACGAGCGTGCGCGTTTGCGCGTTCAACGATTTCCAGGTTTCTATGACCCGCGCCCTTCGCAATATCGCCATCATCGCTCACGTCGACCACGGCAAGACTACGCTCGTCGACCAACTGCTCCGCCAGTCCGGCACCTTCCGCGAGAACCAGCAGATTGCCGAGCGCGTGATGGACTCGAACGACATCGAAAAAGAGCGCGGGATCACGATTCTCGCGAAGAACTGCGCGGTTGAATACGAAGGCACGCACATCAACATCGTCGACACGCCGGGGCACGCGGACTTCGGTGGCGAGGTGGAGCGCGTGCTGTCGATGGTCGACTCGGTGCTGCTGCTGGTCGACGCCGTCGAAGGCCCGATGCCGCAAACGCGCTTCGTTACGAAGAAGGCGCTGGCGCTCGGCCTGAAGCCGATCGTCGTCGTCAACAAGATCGACCGTCCGGGCGCGCGGATCGACTGGGTCATCAACCAGACCTTCGACCTGTTCGACAAGCTCGGCGCGACCGAAGAGCAGCTCGATTTCCCGATCGTCTACGCGTCGGGCCTGAATGGCTACGCGTCGCTCGACCCGGCCGCCCGCGAAGGCGACATGCGCCCGCTGTTCGAGGCGATCCTCGCGCACGTGCCGGTTCGCCCGGCCGACCCGGAAGCGCCGCTGCAACTCCAGATCACGTCGCTCGACTTTTCGACGTACGTCGGCCGGATCGGCGTCGGCCGTATCACGCGTGGCCGCATCAAGCCGGGTCAGCCGGTCGTGATGCGCTTCGGCCCGGAAGGCGACGTGCTGAACCGCAAGATCAACCAGGTGCTGTCGTTCAAGGGTCTCGAGCGCGTGCAGGTCGAATCGGCTGAAGCGGGCGACATCGTGCTGATCAACGGTATTGAAGACGTCGGTATCGGCGCGACGATCTGCGCAGTCGATACGCCGGAAGCGTTGCCGATGATCACCGTCGACGAGCCGACGCTGACGATGAACTTCCTCGTCAACTCGTCGCCGCTGGCCGGCCGCGAAGGCAAGTTCGTGACGAGCCGCCAGATCCGCGATCGTCTGATGAAGGAGCTGAACCACAACGTTGCGCTGCGCGTGAAGGACACGGGCGACGAAACGGTGTTCGAGGTGTCGGGCCGTGGCGAACTGCACCTGACGATTCTCGTCGAGAACATGCGCCGTGAGGGGTACGAGCTGGCCGTGTCGCGTCCGCGCGTCGTGATGCAGGAGGTTGACGGCGTGCGGCACGAGCCGTACGAGCTGCTGACCGTCGACGTCGAAGACGAGCACCAGGGTGGCGTGATGGAAGAGCTCGGTCGCCGTAAGGGCGAGATGCTCGACATGGCGTCGGACGGCCGCGGCCGCACGCGTCTGGAGTACAAGATCTCGGCGCGTGGCTTGATCGGCTTCCAGAGCGAATTCCTGACGCTCACGCGCGGTACGGGCCTGATGAGCCACATCTTCGACTCGTACGCACCGGTCAAGGACGGCTCGGTCTTCGAGCGCCGCAACGGCGTGCTGATCTCGCAGGACGACGGCGCAGCGGTCGCATACGCACTGTGGAAGCTGCAGGATCGCGGCCGCATGTTCGTGAAGCCGGGTGATGCGCTGTATGAGGGCATGATCATCGGCATCCACAGCCGCGACAACGACCTCGTCGTGAACCCGATCAAGGGCAAGCAGCTGACGAACGTGCGCGCGTCGGGTACCGACGAGGCCGTGCGTCTCGTGCCGCCGGTCCAGATGTCGCTCGAATACGCGGTCGAATTCATCGACGACGACGAACTCGTCGAAGTGACGCCGCAGTCGATCCGTCTGCGCAAGCGCTTCCTTAAGGAGCACGAGCGTCGTCGCGCGAGCCGCGAAGGTGCGGTCGACTAAGCTCGATCGCTCCCGTGCATGACAAAAAAGGCTGCCTTCGGGCGGCCTTTTTCGCATCTGCGCAATGCGCAACCGGATAGCCTGCAAAACACTGTTCCCGCGGGTCGTTGCAATCGGGCAAAACCCCGTCGCGCGGTGCTTTCAGGCACATTTCGTCGTGAACTTCGGTATCGGTTCTGTGATATGCTGCGCGCACGCAAGTTTTAGGTCCTTCCAAGCAAGACTTGATTCGCAATCCGCTAAACGGTCAGGCCGTGTCGCGGAAGGTTGAGTAACCCGCTATTTCTCGAGAAGCTCGAAGAAAGGTGAGCGTAAAATGTCAGATGTAATGAAGCAGTTTCAGCTGAACTCCTATCTGTTCGGCGGCAATGCTTCGTACGTTGAAGAACTGTACGATGCATACCTCAACAATCCGGCATCGGTGCCGGAGAACTGGCGTGAGTATTTCGACGCGTTGCAGAACGTCCCTGCAACCGACGGGTCGAACGCCAATGACGTCGCTCATTTCCCGATCGTCGAATCGTTCGCCGAGCGTGCGAAGGCCAATGCCTTCATCCCGCGCGAAAGCACCAGCAATCTGGCAACCGCGCGCAAGCAGGTTCACGTCCAGTCCCTGATCAGCGCATATCGCTTCCTCGGCTCGCAATGGGCCAATCTGGATCCGCTGAAGCGTCGCGAACGTCCCGCCATTCCCGAACTCGAACCGGCTTTCTACGACTTCTCGGAAGGCGATCTCGACCAGACGTACAGCGCGAGCAACCTGTATTTCGGTTTCGACCAGGCTTCGTTGCGCGATATCGTCAAGGGCCTGCGTGACACGTACTGCGGCACGATCGGCGCCGAGTACATGTACATCAGCGATCCGGAGCAGAAGCGCTGGTGGCAGGAGCGCCTGGAATCGACCCGCGCGACGCCGGCTTTCTCGGCCGACAAGAAGAAGCACATCCTGAATCGCCTGACGGCCGCCGAAGGCCTCGAGCGTTACCTGCACACCAAGTACGTCGGCCAGAAGCGTTTCTCGCTCGAAGGCGGCGAGAGCTTCATCGCGGCAATGGACGAAGTCGTCCAGCACGCGGGCAAGAGCGGCGTGCAGGAAATCATCATTGGCATGGCTCACCGCGGTCGCCTGAACGTGCTGGTCAACACGCTGGGCAAGATGCCGGCCGACCTGTTTGCCGAATTCGAAGGCAAGCACGTCGACGACCTGCCGGCCGGTGACGTGAAGTACCACAAGGGCTTCTCGTCGGACGTGTCGACCGAAGGCGGCCCGGTCCACCTGTCGCTTGCGTTCAACCCGTCGCACCTCGAAATCGTGAACCCGGTGGTCGAAGGTTCCGCGAAGGCGCGGATGGACCGTCGCGGCGACGAAGACGGCCTGCAAGTGCTGCCGGTGCAGATCCACGGCGACGCGGCCTTCGCTGGCCAGGGCGTCGTGATGGAAACGCTGAACCTCGCACAGACGCGCGGTTACGGCACGCACGGCACGCTGCACATCGTCATCAACAACCAGATCGGCTTCACGACGTCGGACCCGCGCGATGCGCGCTCGACGCTGTACTGTACCGACGTGGTCAAGATGATCGAAGCGCCGGTGCTGCATGTGAACGGCGACGATCCGGAAGCTGTCGTTCTCG
The DNA here is from genome assembly GCF_021483755.1 of Burkholderia sp. WTPI3. Classification (NCBI taxonomy): domain Bacteria; kingdom Pseudomonadati; phylum Pseudomonadota; class Betaproteobacteria; order Burkholderiales; family Burkholderiaceae; genus Burkholderia; species Burkholderia sp. WTPI3. The sequence continues at coordinate 46,513 of NZ_JAGIXF010000009.1, forward strand.
CGATCCAGATCGCAATCGACTACCGGATGCAGTTCCACAAGGATGTCGTGATCGACATCGTCTGCTTCCGCAAGCTGGGTCACAACGAGCAGGACACGCCGGCGGTCACGCAGCCGCTGATGTACAAGAAGATCGCGCAGCACCCGGGCACCCGTGCGCTGTACGCCGAGAAGCTCGTGCAGCAGGGTGTGATCACCGCGGAAGACGCCGACAACTACGTGAAGGCGTACCGCAAGGCGATGGACGACGGCCACCACACCGTCGATCCGGTCCTGTCGAACTACAAGAGCAAATACGCGGTCGACTGGGTTCCGTTCCTGAACCGCAAGTGGACGGACGCAGCCGATACGGCCGTGCCGCTCGCCGAACTGAAGCGCCTCGGCGAACGCATCACGACGGTCCCGGAAAACTTCAAGGTTCACCCGCTCGTCGAGCGCGTGATCAACGACCGCCGCAACATGGCGCGTGGCGACCAGCCGCTCGACTGGGGCATGGGCGAACACCTCGCATTCGCGTCGCTCGTTGCATCGGGCTACTCGGTGCGCCTGACGGGCCAGGACTCGGGCCGCGGCACGTTCACGCACCGTCACGCGGTGCTGCATGACCAGAACCGCGAGCGCTGGAACGACGGCACGTACGTGCCGCTGCAGAACATCGCCGAAGGTCAGGCGAAGTTCACGGTGATCGACTCGGTGCTGTCGGAAGAAGCGGTGCTGGGCTTCGAATACGGTTACTCGACCGCCGAGCCGAACACGCTCGTGCTGTGGGAAGCGCAGTTCGGCGACTTCGTGAACGGCGCGCAGGTCGTGATCGACCAGTTCATCTCGTCGGGCGAAGTGAAGTGGGGCCGCGTGTCGGGTCTCACGATGCTGCTGCCGCACGGCTACGAAGGCCAGGGTCCGGAGCACTCGTCGACCCGTATCGAGCGTTTCCTGCAATTGTGTGCTGACCACAACATGCAGGTCGTTCAGCCGACGACCCCGGCGCAGATTTTCCACCTGCTGCGCCGCCAGATGATCCGCCTGTTCCGCAAGCCGCTGATCGTCGCTACGCCGAAGTCGCTGCTGCGCCACAAGGAAGCGGTGTCGGACCTGTCGGAACTCGCGAAGGGTTCGTTCCAGCCGGTGCTGGGCGAAACCGATGGCGGCATCGACGCGAAGAAGGTCAAGCGCGTGCTGGCTTGCTCGGGCCGCGTGTACTACGACCTCGTCGCGCACCGCCGCGAAGCGAAGGCGAACGACGTCGCGATCATCCGTATCGAGCAGCTGTATCCGTTCGCGCACAAGCAGTTCGAAGCCGAGATGAAGAAGTACGAGAACGCGACTGAAGTGGTCTGGGTGCAGGACGAGCCGCAGAACCAGGGCCCCTGGTTCTACGTCGAGCACCACCTGAAGGAAGGCATGAAGGACGGGCAGAAGCTGGCATACAGCGGCCGTCCGGCTTCGGCCTCGCCGGCGGTTGGCTACTACGCGAAGCACTACGAGCAGCAGAAGGCCCTCATCGAAGGTGCTTTCGGCCGCCTGAAGAGCGCATCGATCGCGAAATAACCGACGGAAGCGAAACGGGAAGGCGCGCTGCGCTTTCCCGTCTCTTTTGGCCCGCCGGGCGCGTTGCGCGCCGCACCGGCCGAAGGAATCGCACGAACCTCGTCATTACCCAGATTAAGCATCCAGGAAAATCACATGGCTATCGTAGAAGTCAAAGTCCCCCAGCTTTCGGAGTCGGTTTCGGAAGCCACCATGCTGCAGTGGAAGAAGAAGCCGGGCGAAGCAGTCGCGCAGGACGAAATCCTGATCGAACTCGAGACCGACAAGGTCGTGCTCGAAGTGCCGGCACCGGCAGCGGGCGTGCTCACGCAAGTGCTGCAGAACGACGGTGACACGGTCGTTGCCGACCAGATCATCGCGACGATCGACACCGAAGCGAAGGCCGGCGCGGCCGAAGCAGCGGCAGGCGCCGCCGAAGTCAAGCCGGCGGCAGCACCTGTTGCAGCCGCACCGGCAGCGCAGCCGGCTGCTGCAACGGCATCGAGCTCGGCTGCTGCATCGCCGGCCGCAGCGAAGCTGCTGGCCGAGAAGGGTCTGTCGGCAGGCGACGTCGCAGGTTCGGGCCGCGACGGCCGCGTCACGAAGGGCGACGCGCTGTCCGCAGGCAGCGCACCGAAGGCTGCTCCGGCCGCCGCGCCGGCGAAGACCGCCGCTGCGAAGCCGTCGCTGCCGGAAGTGAAGGTGCCGGCGTCGGCAACGACGTGGCTGAACGACCGTCCGGAACAGCGCGTGCCGATGTCGCGTCTGCGTGCGCGTATCGCCGAGCGTCTGCTCGAATCGCAGCAGACCAACGCGATCCTGACGACGTTCAACGAAGTCAACATGCAGCCGGTCATGGACCTGCGCTCGAAGTACAAGGACAAGTTCGAGAAGGAACATGGCGTGAAGCTCGGCTTCATGTCGTTCTTCGTGAAGGCGGCCGTGCACGCGCTGAAGAAGTTCCCGCTGGTGAACGCGTCGATCGACGGTAACGACATCGTCTACCACGGCTACTTCGACATCGGTATCGCGGTCGGTTCGCCGCGCGGTCTGGTCGTGCCGATCCTGCGCAACGCGGATCAACTGAGCCTCGCCGAAATCGAGAAGAAGATCGCCGAATTCGGCCAGAAGGCAAAGGACGGCAAGCTGTCGATCGAAGAAATGACGGGCGGTACGTTCTCGATCTCGAACGGCGGCGTGTTCGGCTCGATGCTGTCGACCCCGATCATCAACCCGCCGCAATCGGCAATCCTCGGCGTGCACGCGACGAAGGAGCGCCCGGTTGTCGAAAACGGCCAGATCGTGATCCGCCCGATCAACTACCTGGCGCTGTCGTACGACCACCGGATCATCGACGGCCGCGAAGCGGTGCTGTCGCTCGTCGCGATGAAGGATGCGCTGGAAGATCCGGCACGCCTGCTGCTCGACCTGTAAGCCGAGTCTCACCGCATTGACCCGCTCCGCACGCTCGCGCACATGCGCGAGCGTGCGGGCGCACAAGTAGAAAGGATTGTCATGTCCAAGGAATTTGACGTCGTCGTGATCGGCGCCGGCCCCGGCGGCTACATCGCCGCGATTCGCGCCGCGCAGCTCGGCAAGACGGTTGCCTGTATCGAGAAGTGGAAGAACCCGGCCGGCGCGCTGAAGCTCGGTGGCACCTGCCTGAACGTCGGTTGCATCCCGTCGAAGGCGCTGCTCGCGTCGTCGGAAGAGTTCGAGAACACGTCGCATCACCTGGCCGACCACGGCATCACCGTCGACGGCGTGAAGATCGACGTCGCGAAGATGCTCGGCCGCAAGGATGCGATCGTCGAGAAGATGACGAGTGGGATCGAGTTCCTGTTCAAGAAGAACAAGATCACCTGGCTGAAGGGCCATGGCAAGTTCACCGGCAAGACCGACGCCGGCGTGCAGATCGAAGTGAGCGGCGAAGGCGAAGCCGAAGTCGTCACCGCGAAGAACGTGATCATCGCAACGGGCTCGAAGGCGCGCCACCTGCCGAACATCCCGGTCGACAACAAGATCGTGTCGGACAACGAAGGCGCGCTGACGTTCGACTCGGTGCCGAAGAAGCTCGCCGTGATCGGCGCAGGCGTGATCGGCCTCGAGCTCGGCTCGGTGTGGCGTCGTCTGGGTGCCGAAGTGACGGTGCTCGAAGCGCTGCCGGCGTTCCTCGGCGCAGCTGACGAAGCGCTTGCGAAGGAAGCGGCCAAGCTGTTCAAGAAGCAGGGCCTCGACATCCATCTCGGCGTGAAGATCGGCGACGTGAAGACGACCGCCGACGGCGTGTCGATCGCCTACACGGACAAGGACGGTAACGCGCAGACGCTCGACGCCGACCGCCTGATCGTGTCGGTCGGCCGTGTGCCGAACACCGATAACCTCGGCCTCGAGGCAATCGGCCTGAAGGCGAACGAGCGCGGCTTCATCGACGTCGACGACCACTGCCGTACGGCGGTGCCGAACGTCTATGCGATCGGCGACGTGGTGCGTGGCCCGATGCTCGCGCACAAGGCGGAAGACGAAGGCGTGCTGGTCGCGGAAGTGATCGACGGCCAGAAGCCGCACATCGACTACAACTGCATTCCGTGGGTGATCTATACGTACCCGGAAATCGCGTGGGTCGGCAAGACGGAGCAGCAGCTGAAAGCGGAAGGCCGCGAGATCAAGACGGGCAAGTTCCCGTTCTCGATCAACGGCCGTGCGCTCGGCATGAATGCGCCGGACGGTTTCGTGAAGATGATCGCGGACGCGAAGACCGACGAACTGCTCGGCGTGCACGTGATCGCCGCGAACGCGTCGGACCTGATCGCGGAAGCCGTGGTGGCGATGGAGTTCAAGGCGGCGTCGGAAGACATCGCCCGCATCTGCCATCCGCACCCGTCGATGTCGGAAGTGATGCGCGAAGCGGCGCTCGCCGTCGACAAGCGCTCGCTGAACAGCTGAGCGCGGTATAGCGCCAGCCGGCTATCGGCTGGCGCGGCCGTCTCATGACGAAGGCGGGCGGGTTTTTCCCGCTCGCCTTTGTTTTTCCGGTTTGCCCTGATGAACGTCACCGAATACTACGCGCGCGAATTAACCACGCGCGGCTATCAGTCCGATCCCGCGCAGCGTGCGGCCGTCGATCGTCTGCAGCGCTGCTTCGACGAGTGGGTCGACTACAAGGCGCGCCGCTCGAACGCGTTCAAGAAGCTCATCAATCATCCGGACCTGCCGCGTGGCGTCTACATGTGGGGCGGTGTCGGCCGCGGCAAGAGCTTCCTGATGGACAGTTTCTATGCGGTAGTGCCCGTGCAGCGCAAGACGCGCCTGCATTTCCACGAATTCATGCGGGAAGTGCACCGCGAGCTCGAGGAATTGAAAGGGCAGGCCGATCCGCTCGACGAGCTGGCGCGGCGCATCGCGAAGCGCTACCGGCTGATCTGCTTCGACGAGTTTCACGTGTCGGACATCGCGGACGCGATGATCCTGTACCGGCTGCTCGATCGCCTGTTCAACAACGGCGTGCAGTTCGTGATGACGTCCAACTACGATCCGGACGATCTGTACCCCGACGGCCTGCATCGCGATCGCATGCTGCCGGCCATCGCGCTGATCAAGGAAAAGCTCGACGTACTGAACGTCGACGCGGGCGTCGACTATCGCCAGCGCACGCTGGCACAGGTGCAGATGTATCACACGCCGCTCGGTGCGGACGCCGATCGCGAGCTGCGCCATGCGTTCGCGAAGCTTGCCGCGGTACCGGACGAAAGCCCGATCCTGCATATCGAGAAGCGCGAGCTGAAGGCATTGCGCAAGGCCGATGGCGTCGTGTGGTTCGACTTCGCGACGCTGTGCGGCGGTCCCCGTTCGCAGAACGACTATCTCGAACTCGCCAGCCGCTTCCATGCGATCGTCCTGTCCGAAGTGCCGCAGATGTCGCCGCGAATGGCGTCCGAGGCGCGCCGCTTCACGTGGCTCATCGACGTGCTGTACGACCACAAGGTCAAGCTGCTCATGTCCGCGGCGGTGCCTGCGGAACAGCTGTACGTCGAAGGCCCGATGGCGAACGAGTTCGCACGCACGGTATCGCGGATCGTCGAGATGCAGTCGAAGGAGTACATCGAGACGCCGCGTCGCATCGTCGATACGTCGCTGACCTGATCGCAGCTTTCGGCAAGTGACGCGCTTCAAACGTCAATTCCGGTCAGATTCTGCTGATATCAGGGCATTTTCGGACTTGTCTTATATTCGTCGCTGAGGTCAGCCGATTTCGTTGTGTCATGGTTCCTAAGGCTGGAGATGTCCATGACACCGTATCGCGATCTGACCGATCATGAGTGGCGCTGCGTCGTGCCGCTTTTGCCTGAAATGCAGCCGCGCACCGAATTGCGCGGCCGGCCGCTGGCCAACACGCGTGCTGTCCTGAATGGCGTGCTCTGGGTGATATACAGCGGCGCGACATGGTCCGCCATGCCGCGTCGCTACCCGTCGTACCAGACATGCCATCGCCGCTTCAAGGTGTGGCACGACACGGGCACGCTGATGCACGTGATGCGCGAGCTGTATGGCGACGCAGGTGTGAATCTCTGCAACGCGCTATCCACACGGATGCGCAAGCACGCGCAGTCGAAAGCGGCGCAGGCGCGCAGTGCTGCAGCACCGACCTATCGTGCGCCGGACAGCTACGCGTCGAACACGTTGAAGCACGCGGCGTGATCACGGTGGACTTCATCGCCTCGCACACCAAAACAAAATCGGCCTGACGACGTCGCCGCAGGCCGATTTTTCATTGCATCGCGCGCTTTGACGCGCGCCGCGTTATTGTGCGCGAACCCAGGTTTGCGACCGGCCGAGCAGCGATACGCCGATGTAGCCGCGTACGACGAGCTTCTGGCCGCCGTCTTCAAGCGTCATCTTGCACTTGTAGACCTTGCCGTTTTCCGGATCGAGAATGTTGCCGCCGTCCCACTGGTCGCCGTCCTTCTTCATCGCCTTGATGATCGTCATGCCCTTGATGAGCTGATCCTTGCGCTCGTCGGTGCATGCGGTGCAGCGGCGATCGGGCGTGTCGCTCGGGCCGAGACCTTTGACGACCCTGCCCGACAGCGAACCGTCGCCATCGTCGGCGATCTGCACGAGTGCCTTCGGCTGATGGGTGTTGTCGTCGATCGTCTGCCACATGCCGATCGGGCTGTCGGCTTGCGCGAACGATGGAGCGGCACAGGCGAGCAGCGCGCTGGCAATTGCCAATGCGCGCAGCGGGCGGGTCACTTGAATCATTGTCTTCCTCCTTGTTTCACGTCGTGTTCGATTCGCCCGCACGACCGTCTGCATGGGGCGGTGGCATGTTGCGAGCTTTGCCAGAATACGTGAAACCGTGCGCTGCGTTTGATAGAGGGGACTCTAATCGAAACAGTCCGCAGGATGCGGACTGTTCGGTGCCCGATCAGTTGAGTTGGTACGAGAACGCGGCGTTCACGCGGGGGCTGCGCGATGCGCTTTCGACAGGCGCATCGCCGACCGGCTTCGCGATGTTCAGATCGAGGCTGTAGTACCGGCTGTCGGAAAATCTCACGCCGATGCCGACCGAGGACAGGCGGCTCGGCGACGGCGTGCCGGTATGCAGATACACACGCGCCATGTCGTACGCGATGTATGGCGTGACGGACTTCAGGTACGTCCAGCCCGGCGTGAATCCGCGGTTGACCTCCAGCGACATCCCCCAGCCCGAGTCGCCCGACGTTTCACCGGGCTGATAGCCGAGCGCGTAGCGCGTCGAGCCGAACGAGATCTGTTCCGACGTCGGCAGCGAGTCGGCGCTGTACTGGCCGGTCACCGAGACCGACGTGCCGATCTTGAACGGCCATTCGTTGGTCTGCGTGAAGGTCGCGCCGGTACGGACGAAGGTCAGCGAAGTCGGATCTGGGTACGTAAGCGGCACGCCGTTGTCCAGGCCGGTCTGCGATTTCGATGCGCCGAGAATGTTGAACGCCTTGGCGACGTTGACGCTCAGCTTGCGTACCTGCTTCGGTTCGACACTCGTGTAGTCGAGCTGCAGCTGCATCACGCGAACCTGCGAGCGATTGTCGAGCACGTTGCCATTGACCTGGTTCTGGTAGTGATCGTCGTTGTGCGCTGCATAGCCCGACACGGTGCCGAGCAGGCTGCGCTGGTTGTTCAGCAGGATCGGATAGGAAGCCGAAAGACCCAGTTTCTCGCTCTTGACGGTGCGCTGGACGGTCGACGGCAGGCCTGGGTTGTCGGTCGGCTTGCCGCGGTACGTGCTTGCATCGAGGCGCGTGACGAGACCGTTGCTGCCCACCGGCACCGAGCCGCTGAACGCGAAGTAGGTCTGCTTGTCGCGTCCGGGCGGTGCGAGTGCGGAAATGCTCAACTGCTCGCCGAACGAAGTCAGGCCGTTTTCGGTTGCGGTGATGAGGCCCTGGACCCCGGGGTGATTGAAATCGATACCGGTGCTGACGTTGAATGCCTTGCGGTCGACCGCGAGCTCGAGCGTCGTTGCGCCATCGGTTGTCTGCGGCGGCGGCACGTTGGCCTTCACCGTGACGCCGGGCAGCAGGCCGAACGTGTTCACGTAGCGTTCGAACGTTGCACGGCGCAGTGGCCGATCGGCCGTAATGTGCGCGGCGATCGCGCGAATCTTCGATTCCATCGCGCCGGGCTTGCCGGTGACCTTGACGTCCGACACGTAGCCTTCCACGACCGTCACGCGCACGACGCCGTTTTCGAACGTCTGCGCGGGAATGAACGCGAACGACAACGCATAGCCGCGCTCCTGGTACAGCTTGGTCACGCCGTTGGCGGTTTCGATCAACTCGCCGATCGTGATGTCCTTGCCGACGAGCGGTGTGAAGCGGCGCGAGATTTCGTCGAACGGTATCGACTTCACACCTTCGACCTGGAATGTCTTGGGCGTCAGATGGCGCGACAGCAATTCCTGAAGCTGTGGTGCCTGCGGCGCGACCTGGACGGTGACGCTCGGGCCTTGCTTCGGTGCGTTGATCTGGGGCAGGGAGTCGAGCGGGTTGCCTGCCGCGCGCGTCTGCGCATGTGCCGTGCCTGCCGCCGCGATGGCGAGCAGCATCATCCATCTGTCCAGTCTGGATTTCATTGTTCTTCCTCGTAGGCCTTGCTTGGCGTCTTCTTTGTAATGCGGGCGCGCGACCTCCGGGTGTCGCGCGCCGCGTGCCGCATTGCCGGTTGTGTTTGTACGGCCGTGCCTCCTGCTCCGGCTGCAAGGGCGCGACCGTCCTCCTTACTTGCCAACGCTACCCAGCGTGCCCAGCAACCCTGTTACCGGTGCCAGGAGGCCCGCCGCTCCCCCCGACGATGCCGAACCCGTCACGCTGCCTGCTGCTCCGGTGACAGTATTCAGCAAACCGGTGACGGGCGCGAGAGGGTTTGCACTGCCAGTGCCGCCCGTTGCGCCGCCGAGGGTGCCCGTGACGGTCGACACCAGGTTCGTCACCGGCGCGAGCGGGCTGCCGCCGCCCGAGCCGCCGACGCTGCCCAGTGCGCCGGTGACAGTCGACACTAGACCCGTGACCGGCGCGAGCGGGCTGCTACCGCCCGAGCCGCCGACGCTGCCCAGTGCGCCCGTGACAGTCGACACGAGGCCCGTGACCGGTGCGAGCGGGCTGCTGCCCGAACCGCCCGTTGCACCGCCGAGCGCACCCGTGAGCGAACCGAGCGGCGTCGAGCCGAGTCCGGACAGCAGGCCGCCGAGAGGGTTCGTCGAGCTGGAACCCGACGCCGTGCCGTTCTGGACGGTTGCCGTCGAGCCGCCGACGAGGCTCGTGATCAGGCCGGGGATCGGTGCTGCGCCGTTCGGGCCGTTCGGGTTCACGAGGCCGCCCGCGTTGGTCACCGTATTGCCCACTGCGGCGACGAGCTGGCCGACGTCGCCGACGAGCGGTTGATTCGATGTGCCGGCGACCTGCTTGCCTGCCGAGCTGATGGCGCCGCCGACCTGGCCGAGCAGACCCGACACCGGCTGTCCGAGGCCCGTTGTCGTGCCGACCTGCTGCGTGACCTGACCGGCGGTGATCACCAGCGGCGTGATGGCCGAGCTGAGCGGTTGCGTGACCTGCTGCACGGCGCCCGACGACAACGTCGAGCCGATCGTCGTGCCGGCGGCCGTCAGGCCGTTGGCGACCGTGTCGAGCACGGTGCCGACCGGCGTCGTGACGGGGGCCAGAGGCGAGAGCTGTCCCGTGCCCAGCGCCTTGACCGTCTGGCTCAGCCCGGACACGGTGTTGCTCGTCGCGCCGACCACATTGCCGAGGCCGGCGACCGTCGTGCCGACCGGATCCTTCGTCGTCCCGATTTGTCCCAGACCGTTGCTGACGGCATCGGCTGCCGCGCCGATGATCGTGCCGGTACTGGAAACGGTGCTGCCGACACCCTTCGTCACACCGTCGCCCAGGCCCGGCAGGCTGATGTTGCCGACCGTGCTGCCCAGATCGGTAGCCGTCTGGCCGACCGTGCTGATGACGCCTTTGGTACCCGTCGACGAGCCGCTGGTGCCGCTCGTTCCGCTGGTGCCACTCGTGCCGCTGGAGCTGCCGCCGTTGTTGCTCGTCGGCGGCGAGCTGACGCCGCCGCCGCCGCAGGCGGCCAGCAGGCAGGCTGCGGCGAAGGCGGTGAGGGGCACGCGCCATTGGCGCAGGGCGATGGTCGGGATGGAACGTTGCTGGGACATGATGTGACTCCTCGCTGTCTTTTCGATGAACGGATGTCGGATTACTTGCCGTGCGTGCCGCCGAGCAGGCCGCCGATCAGCGACGTGACGGGCGAGAGCAGATTCGAGCCCGAGCCCGAATTCGTGACGGTGCCGGTGCCGCCGCTGAGTGCCGGGACGCCGACCGTGCTGGTGACCGCGGAAACCGCGCCAGTGACGGGGGCAAGCGCGCTGCTGCCGTTCGTCGCGCCGCCGAGTGCGCCGGTGACCGTCGACACCAGGCCCGTGACGGGCGCGAGCGGGCCGCTGCTGCCGCCCGCTGCGCCGCTGAGTGCGCCGGTGACGGTCGAGACGAGGCCCGTAACCGGTGCGAGCGGACCGCCGCTGGTGCCACCTGCTACGCCGCCGAGTGCGCCGGTGACAGTGGAGACGAGGCCGGTGACCGGTGCGAGCGGGCCGCCGCTGGTGCCGCCCGTTGCGCCGCCGAGTGCGCCGGTGACAGTGGAGACGAGGCCGGTGACCGGTGCGAGCGGGCCACCGCTGGTGCCGCCTGTCGCGCCGCCGAGCGTGCCGGAGACCGTCGTGAGGAGACCCGTGAGCGGAGCGAGCGGGTTGGTTACGCCGCCGGTGCCGCCCGTGAGGAGGCCGCCGACTGCCTTCACGGTGTTGCCCGTCGACGAGACGGTGTTGCCGAGGCCGGTCGTGACCGGGTTGCCGCCCGTCGATGCGATCATCGCGCCGGCCTGGTTCAGGCCGTTGCCGATCGTGCCAAGCAGCGTGTTGACGGGGGCGCCGAGGCCCGTGGCCGTGCCGACCGTTTGCGTCGTCTGGCCGATCATCGTCGTGATCGGCGTGATGGCCGAGCTGACCGTTTGCGTGACCTGCTGGATCGGGCCCGTCGACAATGCGTTGGTCAGCGTGGTGCCGCCGCCCGATACGGCGTTCCCGACCGTCGTCACGAGACCGCCAACGGCGCCCGTGACCGGGGCGAGCGGTGACAGCGGGCCGCTGCCGAGGCTCGAGACCAGGGTGCCGGTTTGCGTGACCGCACCGCCGAGCTGGTTCACGACGGCGCCCGTGCTGGCGACCGTGATGCCGACAGGGTCCTTCACCGCGCCGAGCTGGCCGAGGCCGTTGCCGAGGCCATTGCCGAGCGCGGTGACCGCGCCGCCGACGTTCTGCACGATGCCGCCTGCTGCTTGTGTCGTGGCCGGGTTGACGCCCGGCAGCGACTGGCTGGCGACGACGCTGCCGAGGCCCGATACGGTTCCGCCGAGACTGGTGACGATATTGCTGCCGCTTGCGAGGACATTTCCTACCGGGTTCGCCGACACACCAGAGGTGCCGCTCGTACCGCTGGTCGTTCCGCTTGTCGTTCCGCTGGTGGTGCCGCTCGTCGAGCCACTCGTGCTGCCGCTGGTCGAGCCGCTGGTGCTACCCGACGTGCTGCCGCTCGTCGAACCGGACGTGCTGCCCGAGGTGCCGCCGTCGGAGGTCGAGATGGAGTCGCCGCCGCCCGAGCTCGAGCCGCCGCCGAGCCCCTGGCTGATTGAACCGGAACCGCCGCACGCGGAGAGTGAAAGCATGGCTGCCACGGTGGCCGCGATCATAGTCGCCCGGAACGTGCCATGAGGGATAACCTGAATGTCCATTTCGTCCTCGCATTGAAGCTGTGTTGTGTTGAGTAATGCGAGGTCTACTCTGCAACTGTCGTGCCACTTCGATGGTCGACAGTTCGACGATTGCCTTTAAACGGGGTAATTCCTTGTTGGAAAAGGAGTTCGCGGAAATTGAAAGAATGTTGAAATTATTTAAAAGCGGTCAGATGAGAACGGTTTCACCTGTTTCGTAACGTAACGTCACAACATTGGCGTTACGCGTGCGGCGTAACGTCGGGTTTATGCGGGGGAGCTGCAGGCTGGGCGGGCGATTGTTTTACTGGTGGATTGGATGTGCACATCTAACCTAGCGTAAGTCCTTATGTGTAAGGCGTACCGAAACGCCGTACAAATATGCTGTGCTTACGGAAAATATTTCGATCCCGATCGCTAAAAAGGGGTTGGAAATTGGAGAGAATCAGAGATAAGATTCAGGTCAGATGTAAGCAAATGTACAGATCGGTACACGACGTTCGAGGAGGGTTCCTATCGCGAATGTTAACTTGCATCAAATTGTGATACATGCCCCTCGGGGCGAACTATAAAGAAAGCGCACCTGGTCGTCGTTGCAGCAAATGTGACGAACCGACGCGGGGCAAGCGGCCAGATATGCGAGGATGTACGACGTATAAAAGGCCAAAAAACGTTATATAGGCACGAGGAAACAAAAATGAAAGCACTCATCAAGCGCTTCCTTAAGGAAGAAGACGGGGTTACCGCGATCGAATATGGGCTGATTGCGGGTCTTATCGCTGTGGCCATCATCACTGCCGCCGGTACGGTGGGCGGTAATCTCAGCAGCACCTTCACGAAAATCGGAACTTGTGTGTCGTCGCCCAGCGCAACGTGCTGGACAACTACGGGCGGCACTACTGGCGGCACTACGGGTTCATAAAAAAGCGCCGGTTCCGAATATCGTCTTGCGGCTGTGCGGCGGGCGAATTATTAACGTAATTCGCCCGCTGTCTCGGTCGAGGTGGATCGCTACGCGATGGCACGTCTTATTTTCATCGGGGTATTCCTCGGCTGGACTGCATTTGTTGCAGTCAGCGACATCCGCTTTCGGCGTATTGCAAATTCACTCGTCTTAACGGGGCTCGTCTGCGGTTTCGGTTGTGCTTTTTTGCGCGCGAATCCGTTTGATGTTTTACCGGCCCAGGCGTTGACAGGCATGTTGGCCGGACTGATCGTTTTTTTCCCGTTCTTTCTGCTGCGTGTGATGGGCTCTGCGGACGTGAAAGTCTTTGCGGTGCTCGGCGCGTGGTGCGGTGCGCAAGCGTTGCCGTGGCTTTGGGTCGTCGCCAGTCTGGCCGGGGGCGTTCATGCGCTCGTTCTGATGTTGCTGGCGCATACGTCGTTCGACGCGTTGTGGCGGCGTGGCGAACCTTCGTTGATGCTCGGCGGTCGTCGTGCAACGCCATACGCGGCGTGTCTCGTTGTACCTGCGGCCGTATGGCTACTGTATGTCGTTGCAATACGAGGTGTGAAATGAAGCGAGCGTGGCGACCGCGAGGGGGGCAGCGTCAACATGGCGCGACGGCGGTTGAGTTTGCGATCGTGTTTCCGCTGTTCTTCCTGGTTTTCTACGGAATCATCAGTTTTGGGATGATTTTCGTCATTCAGCAGAGTCTTACGTACGCCGCGAGCGAAGGAGCACGTGCCGGGTTGGTGTACGCCTCGACTCTCGGTTCCGGTCTCGGTTCGTCGGGTGCGTCGGGATCGGCAAGCGTTTCGTGTACATCTGCGTCGGTTTCCACCACGCGCACGCAAAACGCATGCAATACATCGCTGGGTGCGCTGGGTTGGCTGACCGGCAATGCGCAGCAATTGGCGGTAGTGGTGACGACGCCGTCGTGCGGATCGCTATTCAATAACAATTCGACGTCGACATGCCTGACAGTCACGATAAATTATTCCCCCCAGCAATGGATGACGACGATGCCGTTGCTTGTGGGGAAGGTGCTGAATGGACCGCTTACGAGTACGGCAGTCGTGCAGATCCCGCTATCCATGCAATGACACGCGCGGCATGAATCTCGCGACATAAGAATTCATTGGGCTTTTATCCCAGCATCGATATTCCAACATGGCCAACAAATTAACAAAGATCATCGCGGGGCTGCTGATTGCGATCGCAGTAATACTGGGGATCTACGCATGGATGCTCGGGCGTAGTTCATCGCATCCGGTTGCGCCGGCGGGACAGCCGATCGCGGCGAGTCCGATGCCCGTTGTGGTCGCGACACGCGCATTGGTTGCAGGTCAGCCTATTTCCGCAGATGCATTGAAAATTCAGCCGATCGCGCCTGCGCCAGTGGGGTCGTTCAGCGATCCGTCCGCAGTCGTGGGGCGCGTGCCGGCAAGCGATATTCCCGCGTCGTCGCCGGTGGTTGGCGGTGCGCTGGTGTCCGGGCTCGCGGAAGACGTGCAACCGGGCGAGCGTGCAGTCGCCATTCGCGTCGATGAGTCGAATGCGGTGGCCAACCGGCTGCGCCCGGGCAATTTCGTCGACGTGTTTCTGAATCTGAAGCGCGATCCCGGAGGCGCGATGCTCGACAGTGAGATTGGACAGACGCAGGCGCGGCTGCTGCTGTCCAAGGTGCGCGTGTTGTCGTTCGGTGATGCAACGCCGGATCGCGATGCCGGTGCCGCGAACGGCAATAACGGTCAGCCGACTGGTGTTCGGATTGCAGTCCTGGCCGTGCCGACGCCGCAGGTCGACGCGCTGACGCTCGGGGAAGGGAGCGGGCGGTTGACACTCGCATTGCGCAATCCGCGCGATGACGAAATGGCGGCGCAAACGGTCGCGGTGCGCACCACGCAGGCGAATCTGTCGCCATCTGCCATTGCGGCCACCGGCGTATCTCTGCAGCAGTTGTCGGGTACGCACGGCGGTAGTGTCGCGCCGAATCCGAGCGTGCCGCCGCTGCCGAGGTTGACACCGGCGGTGCGTCCGAGCGGTGGCGGTGGGATCGAGGTGATTCGCGGTGGCCGATCGGAAACGGTTGTGTATTGAGTGGCATGGACGGTCATCGACAGCAGCGACGGAAAGAGAACGGCCGCACGAGGGGCTTCAGAACAATGACAATGAAAAACACACTGATTGCATTTGCGATTGCTATCTGGACCATGACATTCGCATCACTGGCGAGCGCGAGCAGCACGATCGAGCTCGCGGTCGGCGCGCAGCGGCAAATTTCCGCCGGCCGCGCGTTGCAGCGGGTCGCCGTCGGTGATCCGACGGTAGCTGACGTAATGATCATGAAGGGCAGCCGTTCCGGTGCAGTCCTGGTGACCGCGAAGGCGCCGGGCGCGACGAACGTGATGTTGTGGGAGCGCGGGCACGACGAACCGACGATCTGGAATGTCGAGGTCGTCGACGCAGCCGCGCGCGCGGTGCTGGATAGCTCGACGCCGAGCGTAAACGCGTACGGAGGTACGGCGGTGCTGAGCGGCGCGTCATCGTCGCTCGAGGCACATCAGCGTGCCGTCAGCATCGGCAAGAACATGAGCGCGAAAGGCGTCGTGATCGACCGTTCGACGCTGGGTGGAAAGAGCGTCGTGCAGGTCGATGTGCGCGTTGTCGAGTTCAGCCGCTCGGTACTCAAGCAAGTCGGCCTGAACTTCTTCAAGCAGAGCAATGGCTTTTCGTTCGGCTCATTCTCGCCAGGCGGTGTGCAGTCGTACGGGAGCTCGAGCAACAGCACCGGGCCGACGGGGCCAGGCACTGCCTCATATATTCCGACGCTCGGCAACCCTGTTGCATCTGCGTTCAACCTCGTCGTGAACGCGGCTGGCCGCGGAATCTTCGCCGACCTGTCTCTGCTCGAGTCGAACAACCTGGCGCGCGTGCTCGCGGAGCCGACGCTTGTCGCATTGTCCGGCCAGAGCGCGAGCTTTCTCGCAGGCGGCGAGATTCCGGTTCCGTCACCGCAAGGGCTCGGCTCGACCGCAATCCAGTGGAAGCAGTATGGCGTCGGGCTGACGCTGACCCCGACGGTACTGAGTCCGCAGCGGATAGCGTTGAAGGTTGCGCCGGAGTCCAGTCAGCTCGATTTCGTGAACGGTGTGACGATCAGCGGTGTTACGGTGCCGGGCATTACGACGCGCCGCGCGGATACCACGGTCGAGCTTGGAGACGGAGAGAGCTTCGTAATTGGCGGCCTGATCGATCGCCAGACGACGTCGAACGTGAGCAAGGTGCCGTTTCTCGGCGACCTGCCGGTTATCGGCACGTTTTTCAAGAATCTGAACTACCAGCAGAATGATCAGGAGTTGCTGTTCATCGTGACGCCGCACCTCGTCGCGCCGATCGCGAAAGGGGCAGCGCTGCCTGCAACGCCGGGTGAGTTGTCCGAGCAGCACAATGCGCCGGTCTGGCAGTCGTATCTGGGCGGTGCCGCGGTGCCGGACGCCGTGCCGGGGTTTTCAAAATGAAGTATCGCACGTCGCGATACTTCGGCATACGTAGTGTAATCGGGGGTGTTCGACATGAACGCGCGAATCCAATCATTGTGTGAACCCGCCGTGACCGACTATTTTGTTTGTGCGTCTCAGAAGGAAGCGCATGTGCGCTGGTTGACCGATACGCTCGTGTCGGCCGGGGCAGTCGAGGCGTCGTCGCTGGAACCGACCCCGCTTGCGCAGCGCATCACGGGGCTCAATCCGGCGCTTGTATTTATCGATTTCTCCGAACGCAGCGAGGCGGCGAGCGTTGCAGTCGCCATGGTACGGGCCGCGCATCCGGGACTGCCGATCGTGGCGCTCGGCTCGCTCGCTCAGCCGGAGAGTACGCTTGCAGCGTTGCGCGCAGGCGTGCGTGACTTTATCGACGTATCGGCGTCGGCCGAAGATGCGCTGCGGACGACGCGTGGATTGCTGTCGCACGTCAGCGAACCGGCGAGCCGTCATGGCAGGGTCGTCGCATTGCTTGGCGCGCGCGCCGGCATGGGTGTGAGCACGCTCGCCGCGAACCTCGCCGTGTGGCTGCAGAAGCGCGCGCTCGGCCCGGGGGCGGCCGGTGTTCTGGACGGCGGCGCGCCGGCTGGGCGTCAAACCGCGTTGATTGATCTGGGACTGCCGGCTGGCGATGGTGCGCTGTTCCTGAATACGCGCTGCGAATTTCATTTCATCGACGCGGTGCAGAATCTGCGTCGCATCGACCGCACGTTCGTCAACACCGCGTTGAGCAGGCATCAGAGCGGCGTCGCATTGACAACGCTGCCGCAGGACCTTGGCGCGCTGCGCGACGTGTCGTACGCGTCATGTATCGGTTTGCTGAACCGGTTTCGCTCGTTCTTCGATCAGCAGGTCGTCGACCTCGGCGGATTCTCGAACCGTGAGTTCGTCACGCAGATTTCGGCGGCAGTCGACGAGGCGTGGCTCGTCTGCGATCAGGGTGTCGCGTCGATCGTGTCAGCGGCAGACCTGCTCACCGGATTGCGTGATGCGGGTGTCGACACCGACCGGGTCAAGCTCGTGGTGAACCAGTACGATCCGGCGCTGGACCTGATGCCGGGGCAGATCGCCGAGCGTCTCGGGCTATCGCTGGTCGGCACGTTGCCTGCGCGCCGCGTCGCAATTGGTCATGCAGCGAACCAGGGCCGGCTCATTGTCGATGCCGCGGAGCGCGATCCGTATGTACGCGCACTCGAATCCCTTGGTGCGCGCCTGCCTGGCGTGTCGGGCACGGTGAGCACGTCGCGCACCGCACCGGGCCTGCTTGCGCTCAAACGTTTCATTCAACCCTCGTCCAAGCGGTCGTAACCGATGGCACACGACATTCAATTCGCCGACGGCGCAGCGCCGTTCGCCCAGACGCAGCAATTCCACGACATCAAGAATGCGGCGCACGAGCACCTGCTGACCCGCATCGAAGAACTGGGAGCCGAGTTCGGCCGATGGTCCCGCCAGGCAATCAATCAATTCGTCGATCTCGAGATCGACAGTTTCGTGCGCCTGCGCCGGATTCCGCTCAACGAGAATGAGGTGCGTGCGATTGCCGAAGCGCTGACGAAGGAACTGGCGGGCTTCGGGCCGATCGAAGACCTGCTCGCAGATCCGGCGGTCGAAGACATCCTGATCAATGGTTACAACGACGTGTACGTGTCGCGTCACGGGATCCTCGCGAAGTTGCCGGTGCGCTTCACCGACAACGCGCATCTGCTGCGGATCGTGCGACGGATTCTCGCACCGATCGGACGCCGTCTCGACGAGTCGAACCCGATGGTCGACGCACGGCTGCCCGATGGCGGGCGCGTCAATGTAGTGATCGAGCCACTGTCGATCGACGGCCCGATCGTGTCGATCCGGAAATTCCGCAAGGATCCGCTCAAGCCGTCGGACCTGCTTGGTAACGGCACGTACAACGAGGAGATCGGTGCGCTCCTCGAGGCAGCAGTCGAGGCGCGCTGCAACGTACTCGTGTCCGGCGGCACGAGTTCGGGCAAGACCTCGCTCCTCAACGCACTTGCATTCCACATTCCGGAGGCCGAGCGTGTCGTGACGATCGAGGATACGGCCGAACTGTCGCTGAACCACCCGCACGTCGTGCGGCTCGAGAGCCGACCGGGTGGGTTTGACGGCACCGGGGTCGTGACGATTCGCGACCTGCTGCGCAACACGCTGCGGATGCGTCCGGACCGGATCATCGTCGGCGAAGTGCGCGGTGGCGAAGTGCTCGAGATGCTGCAGGCGATGAATACCGGTCACGACGGTTCAATGGGCACCGTGCACGCAAGCTCGCCGCGCGAATGTCTGTACCGCCTTGAGATGCTGGCAGGGTTTTCGGGCTTCCAGGGTACCGAGTCGAGCTTGCGGAGGCAGATCGCGAACGCAATCGACTTCATCGTGCAGATCGGTCGCCTGTCAAACGGGCGGCGCCGGATTTTGTCGGTCACCGAAGTTACCGGGCTCTCTGACAACATCATTGCGACGCAGGAGCTTTACCGCTACGAAGCGCGCGTGACGCCGGAGGGCGAGGAGATCGATCACTGGGAATCGCTGGGCATCCATCCGCATTCGCCCAAGCTTGCGCGCTTCCGCCAGGTATTGACGAGCGCCGGGTTTGGCGGCGGCGGATTTGGCGGTGGATTCGGCCGTGGCGGCGGAGGCTTCAATGTATAGCGTGATGGCCGCGATGCTGGCGTTCGCGATGCTGTGCGTCGCGGCGGCGCTGATGCTCTGGCGGCACGCGGACGTCCGGCGCGTGCGCGGGGATACACAGCGCTTCATCGACAGCCGGATTGAGCCGGGCGCGCGCACGTCGGTGACCACGCAGGCAATGCCGGCTGGTGCCCCGCGCGTGGCGCCGCCGCCCGGAGGCGTGTCACGTAACCCCGCAACCAGTTCGACCTGGATGCGTTGGCGTGCGACGCTCTCTGAATATCTGACCAATCTCATGAGCCGTGCCGGGATCGATGGCGTGCGCGGCAAGATGCTGGTCGCGCTCACGGCGCTGGTTGCGGTTGCAGTCATCGCTGGCAGTCAGGGAGGCGTGCTCGCGTGCGTTGCGGCGCTCGTCGGCGGCGCGGCGTTGGTCGGGTTTTGGCTCGTGTCGCGAATTCAGCGCAGGCGGGTGAAGATCGTTCAGCAGATTCCGTCGTTCCTCGACGGGATCGTTCGTCTCGTCACGCTAGGCAACAGTGTGCCGGCCGCATTCCAGGCCGCATTGTTGACGACGGAAGCGCCGCTTCGCGGTTGTCTCGATCATGTATCACGGATGTTGCGCAACGGTGTCGAGATTGATCGCGCGATGATGCACATTGCCGCGATCTATCAGACCAAGGAGTTCGAACTCGTCGGGTCGGTACTGCGGTTGTCGGTGAAATACGGTGGCCGGGCAGACGTCATGCTGGAACGCATGGCGGTATTCATGCGCGATCTCGAGCAGGCCGAGCGCGAGCTGACTGCCATGTCGGCCGAAACGCGGTTGTCCGCGTTCGTGCTGGTGCTGTTGCCGATCGGTATCGCTGCATTCGTTATCGCGACGAATCCGTCGTATCTGCACGGGATGTGGCATGACCCGAGCGGTCGGCGGATGCTGTTTTTCGCGTTCGTGATGCAGATCGTTGGCAGTGCTTGGTTGTATCGAATGGCTCGGCTCAGGTGATGTGATGACAGCTACTTTACTAGGATCGATTGCCTTGATTCTTGGCGCAGTCGGAGCGTTGCTGCTGGGATTGATCTCGTTGCAGCGCGCGAGCGCAGCGACACGGGCGGAGCGAGCGCTGCGCGATGCGCTCGACCGGCGCGCGGCTGCACTTGAGGCTGCGAAGCTGCGGGGCGCTCAGGAGGGCAGTGCGACCTCTGCGGAGTCGGATGCGCCACGTACCGGGCGCATTGCGCATTTTCTCGAGCGACTGTCGGCGGCTGGCATGCGCTGGCTCGATACGGGGCTCGGTCAGTACATCGTCGCGGACGAGGATCGTCGTTTGCTGGAACAGTGTGGCTATGTCGATACGCGCACGCGCGGGCTGTTTCTGAGCGCACGCGTCGCGTGCGCGATCGTGCTGCCGGCCTTGTTCATGCTGGTCGCGAGCGGGCGGATCGCAGGGGGCAACTGGGTACTCGGCGTGTTTGCCGCATTCGGTATTGGCTTCATGCTGCCGAAGCTGTACGTGCGGCGCCGAGCGGTGGACCGTCAGCAAAGCGTCATCGACGAGTTGCCGCTGCTCGTTGACATGTTGCGTCTGCTGCAGGGTGTCGGGTTGTCGCTCGACCAGAGTCTCCAGGTCGTGACGAACGATTTTCGCGGGATGATGCCGGTGCTGTCGTCGGAAATGGGAATCGCACAGCGTCAGTTCGCGGCGGGCCGCACGCGCGAGCAAGCGATGCAGCGGCTTTCCGGGGCGTTCGACAACGAGGATTTACGTGCGATCGTGCGGCTGATGATCCAGGTCGACAAGCATGGCGGCGCGGTGCAGGAGCCGCTCAAGCAGTTCGGCGACCGGTTGCGGGAGAGCCGTCGCTCGATGCTGCGCGAGCGGATCGGTCGATTGACGGTGAAGATGACGGGCGTGATGATTCTGACGCTGTTGCCTGCGTTGCTGATCGTGACCGCGGGACCCGGGATACTGTCGGTGGTGCGCGCGCTGTCGGCGATGAATCAGCACTGATGGACCGAAGGAAAGGCAGATCATGAAGCGAATCGGTGAAATCGTGGGGCGTGTCGGCACGGCGGCGATCGTGCTTGCGCTCGGCGCGTGTGCGACCAAGGAGGGCGGATACGGCGTCAGCGCACAGGCCGAGCGTGTGGCGTTGATGCAGGCGGCCGATCAGAAGCAGGCAGTGCCCGATACGCCAGCGATGTATCTCGGGCTGATCCAGCGGATGCAGTCGCAAGGGCTGTATTACGCGTCGCTCGCTCATATCGATGCATACGACACGAAGTACGGTGCATCGCCGGACTCGATTCTTCTACGCGCGGATGCGTTGCGGATGACCCAACAGCCGGCCGCGAGTGCGGCCGAGTACGCACGGTTGCTGAAGACGCCGCTCGCCGCGCGCGGTTACCGCGGACTTGGGCTGCTCGCGGGTGCGGCCGGCGATTTCAGCGCTGCGACGCGGGCGTTCGCGCAGGCGTCGGAGCTTGCGCCGACCGATGCGTCGATGCTGTCCGACCTCGGGTACGCCATGCTGCGGAGCGGCGACGTCGTCGGCGCGCGCGTGCCGCTGATGAAGGCAGCAGAGCTTGATCAACGCAGTCCGAAGATCGTCAGCAACCTCGCACTTTATCTGTTCGCGGCCGGCCGCACGCAGGATGCGCAACGGTTGATGACGGCGGAACAGTTGCCGACCGAGATCCGCAATGACATCAAAGGTGACGTGGCGAAAGTGATCGCCGCGTCACGCGCCCAGCAGCGCGCGGTCGCGATGCCGCCGGTGGTTTCGCGTGGTGGAGCGGCTACGCCAATCGCACCGGTTGCGCCGATGGCGAACAACCTTGGCTACGATTCGACGGCGCCGCTGCTGCAGCGGTTCGCACAATGAGAAGACATCGGGGAACGATATGAACGACAAGAATCAACGCATTGCACGCGTGGGCCGAATCGCGGCAGTCTGCGCAATCGTAGGTGCTGTGTGCGGCACGACGGCTGCGTACGGGCAGAACAGGACATTGGGCGCATCCGACGTCGGCCGCTCGACGAACGAGTGGCTGGCGCTGCAACGCGACAATCGTGCGGCCGCTCCGGCGCAGCCGGTGCTCGGGGATGTCGCGACGCTTGCCTATCAGCGTTATCTCGACTCGTTCAAGAGCAAGATTCCGAGTTCGATGAATTCGCAGATCGGGGCGGGTGGCGGGCAGGCGGCTCAATAACCGAGATGGCGATGAAGGCAGTTCGACCAAACCCGGCTCGGGCGCACCGTTTCGGTCTCTCGGCACCGCGCCGGGAGCGTGGCGCCGTTGCGATACTCGCGGCGATCTGGGTATCGATCGCGATCATCGTGCTTGCATCGATCGACATAGGCCATTTCTATGCCGAGCGGCGCCATATGCAGGCATCTGCCGATCTGGCCGCGCTTTCGGCCGTCACCACACTTGCGGTCGACTCGACGTGTGGCAGTGCTCAATCCGTTGCATCCGGCATGGCAAACCTCTCAACGAATCGTCTGCCGGCAAGCGCGACCGTTTCGGTGACGTGCGGCGTTTGGACTGCCCCGACGGCAACCGCGAATGCATTGTTTACGCCGACTGCCGGGGCATCGACGACCAATGGACAATGCGGTGGCTTATCGGCGGGAACGGTCGCGAGCGGTCAGCTTCCCAATGCCACGTGCGTAACCATTTCGGAGCCCGTTACCGGGCTCTTCCGCAGTGGCATCACGGTCAGTGCGTCGGCCATTGCCAAGAGCACGCCTTCCGACAGTTTTACGCTTCTCACGTCGCTTGCTACGTTGCAAGGTGGATTGGTCAATCAGTTGCTCACGACCCTCACCAATTCCCCGAATCCGTTGACGCTATCGGTAGTCGACTATCAGGGCCTGGCGCAGGTCAACCTCAACATGGCCGGTATTCTCGCCAATTTGCCGGTGGGTTCCAGCTCGTCCGTGCTGTCGGGGACCGTGACACTCGGTCAACTGCTCAATGCCGAATTGCAGGCGGCGACGCAACAGAATGTAGCAGGTGCGAACCTGACCGTTCTGAGCACAATCGTTGCCGCGATTTGTCCCAATTCCCAGAACTGCGGTGGTCCTTCCGTCTCGCTTGGCAATCTCGTTCAAACCGCTGTCTCCAGTGGAACGAGTGCGGTCAATGCCAGCGTCAATGCGCTTGGATTGTTGACGACGGCGTTGCAAGTCGCAAACGGCACGACACCGGTCAGCATTAATTCCATAACGGTCCAGACCCCGACTGCGCTCGCGCCGCTGCTGAATGCGACCGTGCAAGGTTCCGTGTCGCTTGCCGGCAATCAGCCATCTACGGCGAGCGGTCCACCCGGTCCGGCGAATTGCGGGACGACGGATTGCACGACTCATGCAACGGCTTCGCAGGGGACGATATTCCTCAATACGTCGCTGTCGCTGCTGACGACATGCTCCGATGGATCGTTGGTCTACGGTAACAATAGTTGCAAGACAGGCACCGCGACCTCTTTGGCGACCGTGCAATTGCCGATCACCATCTACGTAGCACCGGCGACGGCGGGTTTGCAGTCCGTCTGTAGCACCCCAGGCCAGAAAACCGCGGTAGTAAACGTTCAGACCGGCGTACTTGCCGCCTATCTGGGCGGCTCATCGAGCGGGCCAGCGCCGATCAAACTCACTGCTCCGACGGGCTATGTTCCCGACGGCAGCGGAACGACCCCGTTGATGACCGTCAATTTGCAGAGCCTGCTCAACCTGCTTAGCAGTCAGCCGAGTCTCGCCGGCTTGACAAATTTGACCTCGGTGCTGGGTACGCAATTGGGAGGCGGGGGCTTACTGTCTGGTTTGCTGTCGCAACTCGTGTCGTTGCTGGTTCCGCAGATTTCGGTCACTGTCGGACTGAAGTCCGGACAACTATCGGTTCCCGTCGCAAATCAAAGCGTGACGCCGCTTACGTTCACGGCATCCGATACGGCACCATATCAGCAGGCCTCGGTCACAACGACGCAGTTTTTGGCGCCCGCCGTGCAGGGAATCGTAAATAGTGGCCTCACGCTATCGCTACAGGTGAGCGGCGGTGTCACCGGAACATTGCTGAACTTGTTGAAGATATTGGGACTGGACGTGAATGCGATATTGAGCCAATTGCTGACCACGTTGACCGGCCCGCTTTTGACCGCTCTCGGGAACACGATCGTTCCGCTTCTTTTGCAACCGGTCGATTCGATCCTGAGCTCGATTACAGGCGTTCTGGGGCTCGGTCTGGGTAACGCCTATGTCGCAAATTCGCCGCTCGCGATCAAATGTGGCGACCCTATGCTCGTTCATTGAATTGACTGCGATACCACGCAACTCGCCACTAACTGAAGCTGCTCCCGAATCATGAGACCCACCCCCGCAATCGCAGAACTCGACCTCTACGTCTGGGAAGGCAAGGCGGACATCGTCGACCGCGTTGCCCGGTGCATGGCGAGCTTCGACGTCGAAGTGATCCGTGCGGACAACGCGGAGATCTCGCCCGAGCGCGCCGCATTGCGGCCGTCGCTCGCGATCATCAGCGTGACGATGATCGAAACCGGCGCGGCGTTCCTGCGCGACTGGCAGGCCAACATCGGCATGCCGGTCGTCTGGGTCGGCGCGGCGCGCGACCACGACGCGTCGCAGTATCCGCCAGACTATTCGCATATCCTGCCGCTCGACTTCACGTGCGCCGAACTGCGCGGCATGGTCGGCAAGCTCGTCACGCAGTTGCGCGCACACGCGGCCGAAACGCTGCAACCGTCCGAACTCGTTGCGCACTCCGAGTCGATGCAGGCGCTGCTGCGCGAAGTCGACACGTTCGCCGACTGCGATACCAACGTACTGCTGCACGGCGAAACCGGTGTCGGCAAAGAGCGCATCGCGCAACTGCTCCACGCAAAGCACTCGCGTTACCGGCAGGGCGAATTCGTGCCGGTCAACTGCGGTGCGATTCCGGACGGCCTGTTTGAATCGCTGTTCTTCGGACACGCGAAAGGCTCGTTTACCGGCGCGGTTGTTGCGCATAAAGGCTATTTCGAGCAGGCGGCGGGCGGCACGCTGTTCCTCGACGAAGTCGGCGACCTGCCGTTGTACCAGCAGGTCAAGCTGCTGCGCGTGCTCGAGGACGGCGCCGTGCTGCGCGTCGGCGCGACGACGTCGATCAAGGTCGATTTCCGTTTGGTCGCGGCCAGCAACAAGAAGCTGCCGCAACTCGTGAAGGACGGCCTGTTCCGTGCGGATCTTTACTATCGGCTCGCGGTGATCGAGCTTAGCATTCCTTCGCTGGAAGAGCGGGGCGCGGTCGACAAGATCGCGCTGTTCAAGTCGTTCGTCGCGGAGGTGGTGGGCGAGGAGCGGCTCGCGCAGCTATCCGACCTGCCTTACTGGCTCGCGGATGCGGTCGCGGACAGCTATTTCCCCGGCAACGTGCGCGAATTGCGCAACCTGGCGGAGCGCGTCGGCGTGACTGTGCGGCAGACGGGAGGCTGGGATGCGGCGCGATTGCAGCGGCTGGTCGCGCATGCGCGCAGCTCGGCACAGCCGGTGCCGGTGGAGAGCGCGGCGGAAGTCTTCGTCGATCGCAGCAAATGGGATATGAACGAGCGCAGCCGCGTGATCGCAGCCCTCGACGCAAACGGTTGGCGGCGTCAGGATACGGCGCAGCAACTTGGTATCAGCCGCAAGGTACTGTGGGAAAAGATGCGTAAATACCAGATATTCGACGAGGAGCCCGAGACGCGCGAAAGCGAGTAATTAATGAGATAAAATCGCGCTGAATTACAACGACACGGGCGGGTATCAAAATTGATGAGCCATATGACGGGGTTGGGGCGGGCGTGTGCGTTGCTCGCCGTGGTAGGGGGCATGCAGGGCGCGCTCGCGCAGGGGCTGGCAGGCAACGGGACGCCGGCAGTACAGCAGGCGTCCGCGCCGGTGGCGGCGATTCCGGTGATCGATCAGCAGGATCAGACGTCGGTGCAGCCGCAGGCAGGCGAGACGACCGGGCAGAGCACGGTTGACGAACTGCAGCGCCAGATCCAGGCGCATTCGCTGACGGAAATGCGCACGAACTATAACGGCAGTTATGGCGCGAGCCTGCTTTTCAGCGTCAAGGACGGTTCGTATTTCGTCGCGCTGTTCCAGCAGAAGGCGTTCTGGCGTGTGATCAAGACTTACGACGAAACGCGGGCGGAAGCGATCTATCGCGATTTCTCGCGTCAGGCCGAACGGCTGGCGGTCAACGAGTTGCGCGCGGCGAAGCTGGAATCGCAGAAGGTGCAAATGGACCAGCAGATCGAAGTCACGCAGGAGCGGGCACGACGCCTGCAAGCCGACATCTCGATCGCGCGTCAGCAGCAGGCAGCGGTCGCGGATCGCCAGAAGACGGTGCGTAACGAAACGGCGGCATTGCAGGCGCAGCAGGCGGAACTGCAATCGCAGTTGCGTGCATTGCAGCAGCAGGTGCGTTCCCTGCAGCGCGAGGCCGACGCAGGCTTGCCGACGACGGCACGCTGAGCAGAAACGGGATGGGGCAGGTGCGGCGACATGCCGCGCCGACCGACAAGAAAAAAGGGCAAGCCGGTTGGCTTGCCCTTTGTTTTACTGGCCGTCCGGCACGATTCGCCGGCGGCGCGTGACGATGACCGGCCCGTTGCCGCCGCGTGCATCGGACGGCGACGGGCTACTCGATGCGTCGCCGGCGTCGCGCGGTGCGCCGTAGCTTTCGCGCGGTTCGCGCGGGGCATAGCCTTCACGGGGTTCGCGCGGCGCGCCATATCCCTCGCGCGGTTCGCGGGAGCCGTAGCCTTCGCGCGGTTCACGCGAACCATAGCCGCCGCCGTCGCCGCGCGACTCGCGGGAGCCGCCGTGCGAGCCGTACGGGCTGTGGCCACCGCCTTCGCGACCGCCCGGCCGGCCGCCGGTGCGCGGACCGCGCGGGCCGCCGCCGCCGGGGCGCGAGCCGCCGGTGTCGAGCTGGATCGTGGAAATGGCGCGCTTGTAGATGCCTTGCAGACCCACGGGGGTGCGCAGCATCACCAGATACTGGTCGAACGACTCGATGCAACCCGTCAGACGAATGCCGTTGACGAGATAGATTTCAACGCGCTTACGTTCCTTGCGCGCCGCATTGATGAAGTCGTTTTGCGGATGGGATTCTGCGGGATTGGCCATTGAGGTGCGGCAGGAGCCTGCGTCAGAGAATATGTTGTGCGTGTGTGTGGCGTGTTCGCCCACCAAGTGTTTGGCGAGATTTTACCCTGTTCGTTCCGCCAGCGCGCGGTCGTGATTGTGTCGAACCGTAACCCACTATAGACGTTCCCGCGCGTTTTCGCGATTCGGTCGAATGGCTAAGTGCCCGTTCCATACGGTGCGTTACGAATCTCGCAGCAGCGCAGCACCTGACGATGCATATCGCGATTAAAGTCGTCGCGCAAGTCGGGCAGGCCTGCAGATCAGGGATACGGGACATGAGCACAAAGACAATCGAGGGATGGCCCGGGAGCGCAGCGTTGCTTGCTTCCGGCAGGGCAATGGCAGGGCACGTCGGCCTGTCGGCTGGTATCGGCGTGCCGGTCGCGCCAGTCTATGCCGAGACGGCACCGGTCTATGTGGCGCAGCAGCCGGCGGTGGTCGCGTAGCCGGATGACGGATACGGCTATTACGGCGACGATCGCTACCGGAAATGGCGCTGGCACCATGAGCGGCACTGGCGCGAGCATCGCGACGACGACTAAGCCGATTGTGCGTGTTGCCGGAGCACGGCCGGGATCGTCCCGCCGCGTCCCGCCCGGCTCGCTTAACCTTGCTTCCCGGCCTTGATCCTGGCCATTTCCTCGTCGCGCAGCGCGCGGCGCAGGATCTTGCCGACGTTCGTCTGCGGCAACGCTTCACGGAATTCGACGAATTTCGGCATCTTGTAGCCGGTGAGATTCTTGCGGCAGTGCGCGAGCACGTCCTCGACGGTCAGCGCGGGATCGCGGCGCACGACGAATACCTTGATCCGCTCGCCCTGTACTTCGTCAGGGATGCCGATCGCCGCCGCTTCGCTGATGCCGGGATGCATCACGAGCACTTCCTCGATCTCGTTCGGATACACGTTGAAGCCCGAGACGAGGATCATGTCCTTCTTGCGGTCGATGAGGCGGATGAAGCCGCGCTCGTCCATCACGCCGATGTCGCCGGTGCCGAGCCACCCGTCGGCATCGATCACCTTCGCGGTCTCGTCCGGCCGCTGCCAGTAACCGCGCATCACTTGCGGGCCGTGCACGCAGAGCTCGCCCGGCTCGCCGATGCCGGCCCAGGTGCCGTCCTCGCGTCGAAAGCGCACGACGGTCGACGGTGCGGGCAGACCGATCGAGCCGCTGAACGCGGCCATGTCGGTCAGGTTCACCGGATTCATCGTGACGATCGGCGAGCATTCGGTGAGCCCGTAGCCTTCGACGACCGGCCGGCCCGTGACCTGGTGGAAGCGCTCCGCGACCGCGCGCTGCATCGCCATCCCGCCCGCCATCGCGAGCTTGAGCTTCGAAAAGTCGCGCTTGCGGAATTCCTCGTTGTCGAGGAAGGCGTTGTACAGCGTATTGATGCCGGTGATCCCGGTGAAGGTCTCGTGGCGGATGATCTTCATCACCATGTTCGTATCGCGCGGGTTCGCAATCAGGATGTTGCGCCCGCCGAGTCCCATGAAGATGAATGCGTTCACCGTCAGCGAATAGATGTGATAGAGCGGCAGCGGTGTGAGCACCGTCTCGACGTCGCCGGTGACCTGGTCGGCGATCCAGGCCTTCGCCTGCAGCAGGTTGGCGATCAGGTTGCCGTGCGTGAGCATCGCGCCTTTCGCGACGCCGGTCGTGCCGCCGGTGTATTGCAGGAACGCGAGGTCGTCGCGCGTCATCGGCACCGGCTGCGGCTTGCCGCGCATGCCGAGCGCGAGTGCGGAGCGCAGCCGGATCGCCTGCGGCAACTGGTAGGCGGGCACGAGCTTCTTCACGTGCTTCAGCACGAAATTGATCAGGCGTCCTTTCGCATTGAAGCCGTCGGCGAGCAGGTCGCCGAGCGCGGTGACGATGATGTTCTTCACCTGCGTTTCCGGCAGCGCGTCCTGCAGCGTGCGCGCGAAATTCTCGAACACGACGATCGTCTGCGCACCGCTGTCCTTCAACTGATGCGCGAGTTCGCGCGCGGTGTAGAGCGGATTGACATTGACGACGATCGCGCCGGCCTTCAGCGTGCCGAACAGTGCGACCGGGTACTGAAACGAGTTCGGCAGCATGATCGCGACGCGATCGCCCGGCTTCACGCCCGTGCCTTGCAGGTACGATGCGAACGCGTCGACTTTCTGCGCGAGCGTGCGGTAGGTCATCGATGCGCCTGCGCTTACGTAGGCGACGCGTTCGGCAAAGCGGGTCGTGCATTCGTCGAAGAATTGCACGAGGGACGCATATTGCGTGACGTCGATCTCGTGCGGGACGCCGGGCGGGTACGACGCGTACCAGATGCCGTCGGTGTTCGGCGGGAGCTGGGCCGCTGCGGTGGCTGCGGATGCTGACATGATGGTTCTCCGGTGTCTCGGCGAGAGTGAGCGCGTCGGCGCTTGTTCCTGCCCGATATTGTGCAGTCGACGAAAGCCCGCGCGCCGGCACGGCGCCGCACGACATTCGTTCGGCCCGGGCCTGCGCGTGAACGCGGGCCGCATACATGGGCGCCGAACCGGCACGAACGCTTGCATGTCCGCGCGATCCCGCACCCCGCAAGTCATCGATGAAATGCCGCCTGCGCGGCCGTCGGTGGGATCAGTTCGTCGGGTGCAGCGTGACCGTATCGGCGCCTGCCATACCCGGTATCAGCCCGAATGCCTCGCTCGCGCCCGCATCGTCGAGCACTGCGGCGAAGATCGACAATTGCGCGCTGTCGGGCATCGGGGCCTTCAGCGCGGCGACGATCAGCGAAGACAGCCGCGCGATCATCTGCACGTCGTTCATCGTGCGGCCTTGCGAGAATTCGTCGATCAGGCTTTCGGTCTCGGCACCGGCGAGCGCGCCGGACAGCGCGCCGATCGCGAAGTGCAGCCGCCAGCCGAGCTCCGTGCGCGGCAGGTGCGGCAGCGCACGCTGGAACGCGTCGAAGAAACGGCCCGCGACGCTTGCGTAGTGGGCGGTCAGGAAGTTGCGCACGAATGGCGACGGGTCGGTGTACGCGCGGCCGATCAGCCGGAGGAACGCGGGGCCGCCGCGTTCGGGGTCGCGCGATGCCTTCAATGCGGGAATGAACATCGCGCCGAGCACGTGCTCGCAGGTGATGTGCTCACCGAGCTGCGCATCGAAGCGATCGAGGATGCCGAGACGTTCCTGGTTGAGCTGATCGAGCCGTCGAGACAGCATCGCGTGGATCAGCGCTTCCTTGCTGCCGAAATGGTAATTGACCGCTGCGAGGTTCACCGCCGCGCGCGACGTGATCTGCCGCATCGACATTGCCTCGAAGCCATGTTCGATGAACAGATCCTCGGCCGCATCGAGAATCCGCGCCTTCGTCCCGCCGGCCTGTCGAGTGCCGGATGACCGGCCGCCGGACGGCCGTCCGGCAGACGATCGCCCCTCCTGACTTACTGCCATGTTCCGCCTCCCACGCCGGTTTCCCGGCCGCGAACTGGTGATTTGATTATCTGATTCAAACAGCCGTTTTTATTAAGATAAAAAAACGCGGGCGGAGCGGGCAAGCGGGGAATCTGGACAAATTCCTCTAGTTCGATGTGCAGGTGCGGAAAGTCATTCGCGCGCCCCCGGCGGGACGGGGCGCGCGCGATGATGCGATGCGGCAATGCGTGCGATCAGTTCACGGTGGTACGCGTATTGACCGATTGCGTCATGTCGATGCCGCGCCGCTCGCGGCTGAACAGGATCAGCACCGCGATCACGACGGCCACGATGCCGGCGACGAGCGCGAGCGCGTAACCGTAGTTGTTGCCTTGCGAAACCGCGAACGACGCCTGCATCGTCGCGTTACCCGACGCAAGCAGGTTGCCGAGCTGATAGACGACACCGGGGAAGGTCGCGCGAATCTCGTCGGGCGAAATCTCGTTCAGGTGGACCGGGATCACGCCCCATGCACCCTGCACGGAAATCTGCATCAGGAACGCGCCGGCGGCGAGCGCGACCGGGCCGCTCGAGAATGCCCACAGCGGCAGCACCGGCAGCGCGATCAGTGCCGCGATGAAGATCGCGCGGCGGCGGCCGATGCGCTCCGAGATCGCACCGAACGACAGGCCGCCGACGATGGCGCCGATATTCAGCACGATCGTGATCCACGACACGGTGTGCGGATCGAAATGGTGTTGTTCGCGCAGGAAGGTCGGGTAGAGATCCTGCGTGCCGTGCGAGAAGAAGTTGAACGCGGTCATCAGCACGATCGCGTAGATCGTGAGCTTCCAGTTCTGCTGCAACGTGGCCCAGAGACTCGGCCGCGCACGCTTTTCCATCTGCTTCCAGGCCGGCGATTCGGGCACGTGCGTACGCACGTACAGCACGAGCAGCGCGGGCAGTACGCCGACCATGAACATCCCGCGCCAGCCGATGTACTGGTAGAACAGGCCGAACACGATCGACGCGAGCAGGTATCCGCTCGGATAGCCGGCCTGCAGCAGGCCCGACACGATGCCGCGTGCATGGGTCGGCACGGTTTCCATCGTCAGCGCGGAGCCGACGCCCCATTCGCCTCCCATCGCGATGCCGAACAGCGCGCGCAGTACCAGCAGGGCGGTCAGGCTCGGCGCGAAGCCGGATGCGAGTTCGAGCACGGAGTAGCACGCGATGTTGACCATTAGCGTCGGACGGCGACCGAAACGATCGGCGAGCCGGCCGAAGATCAGTGCGCCGAGCGGGCGCATGGCGAGGGTCAGCGTGAGCGCGAAGGCGACGGCGGGGATCGTCGACGCGAATTCGGCGGCGATGTCCTTCAGCACGAAAACCATCAGGAAAAAATCGAACGCATCGAGCGTCCAGCCCAGATAGGCGGCGATCGTGACGTTGCGTTGTTCGCGGGTCCAGCTCATGTCCGAAGTCTCCTCGTTGGCTAGCGCGCTTACGATGTGCAGAGGGACGCCGACCCGGCTGCGCGCGGCGCGGGGGCATGGATCGAGTGTAGGCCGCAGCGTCGTGCGATGTGGGGCGCGATAACGTCGAATCGGGAATAATCCCTACGAAATGAACTGTTGCGAAAGCGAAAACGGAGGGCGGCGAGCAAAGCGACAGGCGGATGTATCATTGTGGAAGGCTTTTTGTATCAATTATGTAATGTGCTCGATGCACATCGCCGTCGAATCAGGAGTCCGGATGACCGAACGTTGTGCTGTTGCGTTGCCCGTGTTCGAGACCGAGAGGCTGTGGCTGCGTCCGCGCGTGCTGGCCGATCTCGACGCGAGCATCGCGATGGATCGCGATCCCGAAGTCACGCGGCATATCGCGGGTCCGTGGCACGATCCGGTCGAGCATCGTCGTTTCGTCACGCACCGGATCACGCGCGACTATCCGCCCGGCCTCGGCTACTGGTCGATCTTCGAGAAGCACGCGCCCGACGTGTTCGTCGGCTGGATCCTGCTGATTCCCGACTATGCCGACGGCGCCCGCGATGTCGAGATCGGCTGGCGGCTCGTGCGCGCGGCGTGGGGGCGCGGCATCGCGTGTGAAGCCGCGGCGGCCGTCGTGCGTCACGCGTTCGACACCGTGCGGCTGCCGCGCGTGATCGCCGATATCGCCGAGGCGAACACGGGTTCGCTGAACGTCGCGCGCAAGCTCGGCATGCGTCGCGTGAATGTCGTGCACGACGGGATTCCCTACGTTCGCCACCGTCTCGAACGCGACGATCTGCGCGCGTAATTGCCGTGTGCCGGCGCGGCCGGTTGTCAGAGATGGTCAATCACGCGCGCATCGAGGTCGTGACGTATTAACGGCTCGCAGGATCAGGAGTATCGTTGCCGGAAATCAGCAACATGGGGTACGACCATGGCACTCGGCAACGACGTTCATCTCATTCCCCTCAGGCTCGACGCGTTGCGTCCCACGCAGATGACGGTCGGCTATCGCGAAGTGAAAGCGAAGCGCAAGCACTGGAAGGCGCTCGACAAGCGCGCGCGCAAGGCCGCAATCGAATCGCACTGGTTCCCGGCCGTCCTCGGCCCGGACGGCCTGCATTACATCACCGATCACCATCATCTCGGCCTCGCGCTGATCGAGGAAGGGGAGTCGCGCATCAACGCGATGCTGCTGAAGGATCTGTCCTGGCTCGACGACACGATCTTCTGGCGGATGATGGAACACAACCAGTGGGTGCATCCGTTCGGCGCGGACGGCTCGCGTCGCGACTACGCGCATCTGCCGAAGGCGCTCACGGGGCTAGAGGACGATCCGTATCGCAGCCTCGCGGGCGAACTGCGCACGGCGGGCGGTTACGCGAAGGACGCGACGCCGTTCAGTGAATTCCTGTGGGCCGACTACCTGCGCCAGCACGTCACGCTCGACCAGATCCGCAAGAATTTCGCGAAGGCGCTCGACGTCGCGCTGCATCGCGCGCACGACCAGGACGCGCGCTATCTGCCCGGCTGGTCGGGCGTCATCGCCGTCAAACCCTGAAACGCGCACGGTGCCCATCGCTCCATGACGACCGTCCCGATCCGCCCGGATGCCGGCCCGCAGCATGCCGACCATTTCGCTGCAGTCGTTGCGGCGCCGCCACCTCCGACGCAGCGCATCGGCCTCGATGCGCTGGCCGGCCTGTCGATCGCGGGCCTGCTGATTCCCGAGGCCGTCGCGTATGCGGGCCTTGCCAACCTGCCGCCGCAGGCGGGCCTCATCGCGCTGCTGTCGGGGCTCGTCGTCTATGCGCTGACGGGCAGCAGCCGTTTTGCGATCGTGTCGTCGACGTCGTCGTCGGCAGCTGTGCTTGCGGCGACGGTGCTGGCCGAGTCGGGGATGGCGCTTGCCGCGCAGCTCGCGCTGGCAGCTGCGCTCGTCGCGATGACGGGCGTGCTATTCATCCTCGCGGGTGCGGCGCGGCTCGGCGGCATGTCGGACTTCGTGGCACGTCCGGTCCTGCGCGGCTTCACGTTCGGGCTGGCGCTGACGATCGTCATCAAGCAGTTGCCGAAGATTCTCGCGATCTCCGTGCAGCATAGCGATGCGCCGCGCGTCGCGCTCGATCTCGTCACCGGAGCGCCGCATGCGAACCTCGCGAGCGTTGCGCTCGGCGCGGCCGCGCTCGCACTGCTGTTCGTGCTCGGGCGCCGCTCGCGCGTGCCCGCGACGCTCGTCGTGATCGTGCTGTCGATCGCGGCCGGCTACGTATTTGACTGGCAGCACTACGGGATCGCGATCGTCGGGCACATCGACTTCCGGCACCTCGAATTCGGGTTGCCGCACCTCGACCGCAATGCGTGGATGCAGACGGTCGAGCTCGCGTTCGCGTTGATGCTGATCCTGTATGCGGAATCGTACGGATCGATCCGCAACTTCGCGCTGAAGCATGGCGACAGCGTGTCGCCGAACCGCGATCTCGTCGCGATCGGGTGTGCGAACCTCGTGTCGGGATTGCTGCACGGAATGCCGGTCGGCGCCGGCTATTCGGCGACGTCCGCGAACGAGGCAGCCGGCGCGCAATCGCGTTTCGCGGGGCTGTGGGCCGCCGGCGTGGTCGCGCTGATCGTGTGGTTGCTGCTGCCGCAGCTCGCACGCACGCCGGAGCCCGTGCTCGCGGCGATCGTGATCTTCGCGGTCAGCCATTCGCTGCATCCCGCGGTGTTCCGGCCGTATTGGGTGTGGCATCGCGACCGGCTCGTCGTGATTGCCGCGCTGCTCGCGGTGCTCGTGCTCGGCGTGCTGCACGGGCTGCTTGCGGCAATCGGTGTGAGCCTGCTGCTGACGTTGCGCAAGTTGTCCGAGCCGAATGTCAGCGTGCTCGGCCGGTTGCGCGACGGTCACGACTTCGTCGACGTCGCGAACCATCCGGATGCGAAGCCCGTGCCGGGCGTGTTGATCGTGCGGCCCGAAGCGCAACTGTTCTTCGCGAATGCGGACCGCATGCTCAATCGCGTGCGTGCGCTGATGAAGGCCGCACCCGATACGCATGCCGTGATGCTGAGCCTTGAGGAAACGCCGGACGTCGACGGCACGACGATCGAGTCGTTGCGTACGTTCGCGGCCGAATGCGCGGCGCGCGGGCTGCTGTTCTCGATCGTGCGGCTCAAGGAGCACGCGCTGCATGCATTGCGTCGTGCGGCCGACGATACGCTACGCGATGATGCAATGTCCGAACTGAGTGTCGACGAGAGTCTGCAGGTGCTGCAGGCGGGCGGCAACGGCGCGAAGGGCGGTGCGTGACGATGCGGCGAGCGCCGCGTAGTGCCGCCCAGCGCCGTCTAGCTGGATAACGCGGTGTCGGCCGGTTCGACGGCAGCACGGTTCGCGATGACGTCGGCCACCTCGGCGGCCGTCGGCGCATACGCGCCTGCGTGCGCACAGGCGACCGCGGCACAGGCTGCCGCATAGCGCAGATGCCCGGCAGCCGTTGCGTCGGGGCAGGCGAGCTGGCTGGCGAGCCAGCCGCCGATGCTGGCGTCGCCGCAGCCGACGGTGTCGGCAACCTCGGTCGCGAACGCCGGCTGAAACAGCACGGTATCGCGATGCAGCAACTGCATGCCGGACGCACCGCGCGTGACCAGCACGGCCGCATCCGGCGCCCACGCGCGCAATTGCGCGAGCGCGGCGGCTTCGTCGAGTTCGGGGAACAGGCCGCGCAGATCCTCATCGGATACCTTGATCCAGTCGGCGAGTACGGCCAGCCGGCGCAGCGTGTCGCGATACGACGGCGCGGCCATCGGTGCCCGGTAGTTCGGGTCGAACGAGATCCGCTTGCCGGCTGCGCGCGCGGCCTGCACGAGCTCGATCAGCCGCGCCGCGAGCGGCTCGCGCACGACGCCGAGCGAGCCGACATGCACGATCTCGGCCGCCTCCAGCGCACCGTCGGGCAGGTCGGCCGGATCGAATGCGAGATCGGCGCTGTGCTCGCCGATGAAGAAGTAGTCAGGCGGCTGCTTCGACACGACCATCGCGAGTAGCGGCGCGCGCTCGACCTGCCGGATGAAGCGCAGGTCGAGCCCGGCATCGGCACTCTTGCGCACCAGTTCATCGCCGAAGATGTCGCTGCTGACCGTGCCGGCGAATGCGGTCGGCACACCGAGCCGCGCGCCGACGCGCGCCACGTTCCAGCACGAGCCGCCGGCGACGCTGCGCCAGTGCTGCGCGTCGTCGCGGATGAAATCGGTCAGCGCTTCGCCGAATACGATCAGGCGGGGAAACGTCGTCGTCATGTCGAAACCTTGTGCCGCGGCGTGTCGCACGGCACAGCAGCAGTTGAGGTGAACGGGCGCGCGCCGACGTGTGGCGCGGCCCGGTACGGCGGGCACGTGGCGCGATCAGCGCGGGCTGCTCCAGCCCTTGTAGCTCTTCACGTTGTCGCGCGTGATGAGCGTCGGCTCGATCAGGATCATCGGATTGGCCGGTTTCTGGCCGTTCATGATCCCGTAGCCGACGTTCACGGCCTGCTGCGCCATCGCCCACGGATCCTGGCTCGCCGACGCTTGCACGAGCGTATTGGACTTCAGCGCCACTTCGATGTCGGGCGCGCCGTCGACCGACGTGATGACGATACCCGGGCGGTTCAGCTGTTTCGCCGCGAGATCGCTGCCGATCGCCTGCGGATCGTTGATCGTGAACACGCCGTCGAGCTTCGGAAAGCGCGTCAGGTAGCCCTGCATCGCATTCATCCCGCCTTCGCGCGAGCCCTTGCCGTCCTGGTCGCTCGACAGCAGCTTGATGCCGGGGTTCTTCGCGAGCACGGCCTTGCAACCGTTCACGCGGTCGATCACGGCCGACACCTGCGGGCCGTTCTCGATGATCACGTTGCCACGGCCGTTGAGCTTCTTCGCGAGGAAGTCGCACGCGAGTTCGCCGGCCTTCACGTTGTTGGTCTGCACAGTCGCGTTCGCGCCGGCGGCCGCGACGTCGACCGCGACGACCGTGATGCCGGCCGCCTGCGCCTTCTTCACCGCCGGCTCGATCGCCTTCGGGTCGGTCGCGTTGAGCAGGATCATGTCGACGTGCGCGGAGATGAAGTTGTCGATCTGCGTGAACTGCTTGTTCAGGTCGTAGTCGGCCGACACCGCGGTGACCTTGGCGTTCGGATTGATCTGCTTTGCGCGCGCTTCGGCGCCTTTGACGATCGTGACGAAGTACGGATTGCCGAGCGACCCGACCGTGACGCCGATCGATTTCAGCGGCTTGTCGGCTGCGTGGGCGGCGGCAGTGCCGAAAGCGAGTGCGCAGGCGACGGCGGTCAGGGCGGCTTTGTGCTTGAACATGTCGTTGTGTCTCCGGATGGTTGTTTGGCGGACGGGCGCGGGAGGATCGGCCTGCGTCCCGGGGTTGAATGGTGAGGAAACGATGTCAGGTGCGGGCGGAGTCGCGCTGGCGATAGCGGTCGAGCGCAACGGCGCCGATGATCACGAGGCCCTTGATGATGTATTGCCAGATATCGGATACGCCGAGCAGCACCAGGCCGTTTGTCAGCACCGCGATGATCAGTGCGCCGATCAGCGTGCCGACGATCGAGCCGACGCCGCCGACGAAGCTCGTGCCGCCGAGGATTACCGCGGCGATCGCGTCGAGTTCGTACGACTGGCCGAGCTGCAGGCCGTTGGCCGCATAGAGCCGTGCAGCGGACATCACCGCGCCGAGACCGGCGAGCAGGCCCGACGCCGCATACACGAACAGCTGGATCGCGCGCACGTTGATGCCCGACAGCCGTGCCGCTTCCGGATTGCCGCCGACCGAGTAGATCCGCATCCCGAGCACCGTGCGGCGCAGGATGAACCACGACAGCGCGATCACCGCGCAGGCGATGACGACGAGCCACGGCACGCCGAGGATTGTGCCGTTGCCGATGAACGCGAACGGCAGTTGCGGATTGAAGATGGTCGTGTCGTTGCCGATCAGTCGGGCGACGCCGCGCACGGCGGTCATCGCGCCGAGCGTGACGATGAACGGGGGCAGGCGCAGGAACGAGATCAGGCCGCCGTTGATTGCGCCGAACACGAGGCCGACGACAAGTGCGAACGGCACGCCGAGCCAGCCCCAGCCGGGAATGGTCGACGCGAGCAGGGCGGCGACGGCCGACGCGGCGAGCACCGAGCCGACCGACAGGTCGATGCCGCCCGTCAGGATCACGAAGGTCATGCCGGCGGCGAGCACGATGTTGATCGATGCCTGCTGCGTGACGATCGACAGGTTCTGCAGCGTGAAGAAGCCGTCGGTCATGAACCCGAAGCCGATGCACAGGACCAGCAGCACCGGCAGCATGCCGGCGGTGCGCATCAGCGACTGCATGCGAGCGCGATGATCGGCGCCGCGCATCAGGGGGGTACGGTTGGCGACCGGATGGGCCGTCGCGGAAGCGAGATTCCGCTGCTTGGTCGGGTTGATCATTTCGGTACCTTGAATGAAGAGGGAAATGAAGGGGGCGTGGTCAGTGCGCGTCGGCGAGTTCGGCCTGCGAGCCGGTCGCGAGCGCGATGATCGCTTCCTGCGTGATGGGGGTATGCGTGTGGCCGCCGAGTTCGCCGGCGATCTCGCCTTCGCGCATCACGAGCACGCGATCGGCGACGCCGATGATTTCCGGCAGTTCGCTCGAGATCACGATCACGCCCACGCCCGCGCGGGCCAGTTCGTTGATGATCCGGTAGATCTCGGATTTCGCGCCGATGTCGACGCCGCGGGTCGGCTCGTCGAGGATCAGCACGCGCGGCTTCGTCTCCAGCAGGCGCGACAGCAGCACTTTCTGCTGGTTGCCGCCCGACAGCGCGCCGACGTTCACGTTCGCGTTCGGCACGCGGATCGACAGCGATGCGATCGCGTCGCGCGCGCGTTCGGCGCCGCGTGCGAGATCGAGCGCGCCGAGGCGTGCATCGCGGTTGCACACGGAGATGTTGATGTTGTCGCGCACGCTCATGTCGAGGAACAGGCCCTGGCGCTTGCGGTCTTCCGTCAGGTAGACGAGGCCCGCGTCGATCGCGTCGCGCGGCGAATGCGCGCCGAACGTGCGATCGACCAGCTTCACGTCGCCGCGTGTGCGCGGTTCCGCGCCGAAGATCAGCCGTGCGAGCTCGGTGCGGCCCGCGCCGACGAGCCCCGCGATGCCGAGCACTTCGCCGGCATGGAGATCGAGGCTGCAGCCGCGCACGCGCTCGCCGTCGGCGATGTCGCGGACCGATAGCAGCAGGTGGCCGGGGTCGTACGGCGCATGTTCCTTCTTGTAGAAGCCGGAGATGTCGCGGCCCACCATCATCGCGACGAGCCGCTCGGCCGACAGCACGTCGCGCTCGAGCGTGCCGACGTAGGAGCCGTCGCGCAGCACCGACACGCGATCGGACAGTTCGTAGATTTCCGCCATCCGGTGGCTGATATAGATGATCGCGAGGCCTTCCTCGCGAAGCTGGCGAATCAGGCCGAACAGGTGCTCGGTTTCGCGCGACGATAGCGGCGTCGTCGGTTCGTCCATCACGAGGATGCGTGCACGGGTGTGCACGGCGCGCGCGATTTCGACGAGTTGCTGCTCGGCGATCGACAGCGTGCCGACGAGCGTGCCTGGGCCGAAAGGTGCGCCGAGACGCTCGAGCACGTCCTGGCAGCCGCGCGCCATCGCCGCGCGGTCGATGGTGCCCCAGCGCCGGTTGCCGCGGCGCAGTTCGCGGCCAACGTAGATATTTTCCGCGACGGTCAGGTTCGGCGCGAGGCACAGCTCCTGGTAGATCACGGCGACACCGGCATCGCGCGCGGCGAGCGGGCCGTCGATGTCGATGCGCTCGCCGTCGATCAGGATCTCGCCGCCGGCGTCGGCACGATAGGCACCCGACAGAATCTTCATCAGCGTCGATTTGCCCGCGCCGTTCTCGCCCATCAGGGAGTGGATCTCGCCCGGATAGACGGTCAGGCTGACGTTGTCGAGCGCGCGCACGGCCGGGAACGTCTTGCTGATCCCGCGCATCTCGAGCAGCGGCCGGGGCGACTCAGATCGCGACATGGTTGACCTCCTGCGATTCGGTGCGGGCGCCCTTGAGGATGCCGGCCCGCGGAGAGAAGTTGAAAAACATCGGCAGCGTCGCGGCGCCGATCGCACCGGCGTCGGCGCCGAACGTGCCGCGCACGAGTGTCGGCGTGCCGCGCGCTTCCGGGGCGGTGGCGACGAGTGCGGCGCGCAGGCGGCTCGTCACTGCATCGAGCAGGCCTGCATCGGTGTCGGCGTCGAGCACGACCACCGGCGCATCGACGACGCACAGCACCGCGCGCAAGGCCGGCGCGAGCGCATCGACACAGTCGTCGATCCATTCGTCGACTGCCGGCAGGCCGCGATGCAGGCCTCGAGATCGGCGTTTCGACCGTCTCGCCGTGATGGTGCAGGTGACGCAAATACGCATGCAGCGACGCGCGCGAGCAGGATGTCCCACGGGTCAAGCGGCGGGGCGCCGACACGAGCCGGCTCGGCGGCACCGGAATCACGGCGATGTCGCCGGCGTTGCCGGTCACGCGCAGGCAGTCGCCGTCGATCGCGATGCCGCCGCCGATCGCGGGTCCGATGAACAGGTAGACGGTCGTCGCACTGCCGGCTGTATCCGTAAACAGTTCGGCGATCGCGGCTGCGTTGCCGTCGTTTTCACCGAACACGGGTAGCGACAGCGTGCGCCCGAGATCG
The DNA here is from genome assembly GCF_021483755.1 of Burkholderia sp. WTPI3. NCBI lineage: Bacteria > Pseudomonadati > Pseudomonadota > Betaproteobacteria > Burkholderiales > Burkholderiaceae > Burkholderia > Burkholderia sp. WTPI3. Next base: position 87,279 of record NZ_JAGIXF010000009.1, read on the forward strand.
CTCGCGTAGTCGACGTCTTCCCACGCACGGAACGTGTCGGGCGCGAGGCCCAACTCGCGCATCCATGCGCCGAGGTTGTAGGGCTGGGCGACGCCGACACCCGTCAGGCGTGCGCGCTCATGGTCGGGCAGCAGGTCCTGCATCGCGTCGATATCGCGCCGAACGATGTCGAGCACGTCGGCGGGCGGGGGGAGCAGCGTGTCGTGCGAGCGGCGGCCGAGCACATCGCCGGCGAAATTGACGAGCGCCGTTTCGATGCGCATCCGGTCCAGATGGACGCCGATGCCGAACGCGCCGCGCGATCGAGACGGATCAGCGACGGGCTGGCTGCGCTGGCCTCGGTGCGGCCGGCGAATGATCAGCTCGCATCGGCGAAGCGTACGGCGATGATGCTGCCGACCGCTGTGCCCGTCATGTTCGCGAGACGCGTGAGGTCGGTTTCTCGACGCGCTGCCGGCACGGCGCAGCGTCTTCAGCAGCAGGCGCTCGTTATAACGGCGCACGCTGGCCGAGCGTTTCCCGGCTGATGCGGGCTTTCGCATGGCCTCCATGGGGCGTTGCCGACATCGCATTAAATAAATCATGTTGATTTATTTAACCGCGTGACAGACTGCATGTCAGCCTAGGGAAATCCCGGTTTCGTTCGGGGATGCGGGAGAGGGGGGGCTTTCGCCCTGGGGCAATCGAGGCGGGAGAGAGGGTGTTTCAGGCGTGCAGCGGCGTGTCACGCGCATCGCGGACAGGCTGCATGTCCGCGCGGGGTGATGTCTGCCAGTGCAGCGTTTCAGCGTGATCTCGTGGGTCGGCGATTTGCGGTTGCGCCTGATGTGGAGGTCGGCCTGTTAGGCTTCAGCGCGGATGTCGGGATGCGAGGATGGCGAGAGAGGGGATTCGGCGCGCCGTGCCCGTTGTCGGGGCGATGTGGGGCGCACCGTTGTATTGCTTCCGGGAGCGGAAATGAAAAAAGGCCGGCTAAAAGCCGACCTTTTTAAAAACAGATGGTGCCCAGGAGAGGACTCGAACCTCCACGATGTTGCCACCGCTAGGACCTGAACCTAGTGCGTCTACCAATTCCGCCACCTGGGCACGTTTCGCTTGCTGCGATGCGAAGACCGCTATTCTAGCGTGTTCGGGAGATCTGTCAACACAATTTGAGGTCGCGAACGCAAATAATTTCACGACGGGCTGGTTTGCTTGCTGCGCCCGAAGAGAGGGCGTCGAAGTGCAGGGGTATGGGCGATGCGACAGGATTTCGCGGATGTGAACCAGGACATGTGCGCAGGCATACGTAGCAATTCGGCGCCGGAAATGAAAAAAGGCCGGCTAAAAGCCGGCCTTTTTAGAAAACAGATGGTGCCCAGGAGAGGACTCGAACCTCCACGATGTTGCCACCGCTAGGACCTGAACCTAGTGCGTCTACCAATTCCGCCACCTGGGCACGTTTCGCTTGCTGCGATGCGAAGACCGCTATTTTAGCGTGTCTGACGAGACTGTCAACACAATTTCTTCGATGACGATAAAAATATCGCGCATTGCGTGTTCGGGACATCAGGCGCCGATCGGATCCGCGCGCTTCGACGTGAAATTCCAGCGCAGCGCTTCGCTCGTGTCGATGCGGGCGGGCAGGAGGCCGGCCGCGAGAAACGTATCGGCGATCTTCTGCTGCTCTCCGAAGTTCTGCGCGACCACGGTGCGTACGAGATAGCTGCGTCGCGCATTGGCGCGCGCGATCGTCGGTGCGTCGAGCCCCCAGATCGGCGCGAGCGTATTGGCCGCTTCCTGCGGGTGCGCGCGCAGCCATGCGCCGGCCTGCGACAACTGGTCGAACACGATCTGCATGACGTCGGGGCGGGCGGCTGCAAAGCCGCTCGATGCGAGGTAATAGCGCTGGTATGAAGGAGCCCGCTGCTGCCGTCGGCCAGAATCCGCACGTCCGGATTTGAGTCGACCGACGCGACATAGATCCCACGTGATCCACGCATCGACGCTGCCGCGCTCGAACGCCGCGCGGCCATCGGCCGGCGTCAGGTAGTGGATCGCCGTGTCGGCAGGGGCGAGCTGCGTGCGTGCGAGCGCGGCGAGCAGCAGGTAGTGGCTGCCGGCAGCCTTCGTGACGGCGATGCGCTTGCCCTTCAGATCGGCGAGCGTATGCAGTGTGCTGTCCTTCTTGACGATGATGGCCTGTGCCTTCGGCGACGGCGCCTCCTGAGCGACGTATACGAAGCGTGCATGCGCGGCCTGGGCGAATACGGGTACCGTGTCGGCCACGTCGGCGCTGAAATCGACGGCGCCGACGTTGAGCGCTTCGGTCAGCGGCAAGCCGCTCGCGAATTCATGCCACGACACGCGCAGCCCGAGCGGCGCCAGCGACTGTTCGAGCGTGTTGCGTGTCTTGAGCAACGTGATGAGCGTCGACGATTTCTGGTATCCGATGCGCAGCACGGAAGGCGTGCTCTCGGCGTGCGCCCGGATGCCGGCGGCGCTCAGGCCGGCGGCCAGCATAGCGCGCGTGAACGCACGGCGGTTCATCGGCGTCATGGGTTGTGCTCCTCGTTGGGTTCGTTGCGAACAAGGCGGCTAACGTACCAACGGGGGAGGGCGATCGATAAACGATTAATTCTGCTATCGATCGGAGTGGCCGGCATAAGGGCGAGCCGGTGCGCGATGTGCGACTTGAAATGGAAAAAGGCCGGCTAAAAGCCGGCCTTTAGAAAAACAGATGGTGCCCAGGAGAGGACTCGAACCTCCACGATGTTGCCACCGCTAGGACCTGAACCTAGTGCGTCTACCAATTCCGCCACCTGGGCACGTTTTGCAGTAGCTGCTTGCTGCAAAGAAGCGAAATTATAGCGCCCCAATTATTCGTGTCAACACTTTTTTGCGATGGGCCGCAAACGGGCCGCCGAGGCGCCTGCACGCGGCATTCGCGTCATTTGGCAACACAGGCGGGTGATAGAATGATCCGTCGCCGTCACTATAGAACTGTCTGACGGACACTTCTATGTTGATGCCGTGCACCATCAGTCAACGCAACGAGAACAATCATCGACAAACCCTTGAGCAAATATCCGTACCCCATTCCGAGCCGTGAAGAAATTCTCGGCGTGCTGCGTACGAGCGACGCGCCGCTGGCCGCCAACGATATCGCCGAAGCGCTGTCGATCAAGCGTCAGGAGCGCGAGGGGTTCTTCCGGCGTGTCGCCGCGATGGAACGCGACGGCCAGATTCGCCTCGACAAGCGCGGTCACTACCAGCTCACCCATCCGTCGAACTTCGTTGCCGGTCGCGTGCAGGGGCATCGCGACGGCTACGGGTTCGTGATCCGCGACGACGGTCAGGACGATCTGTTTTTGCCGAACGGTGAAATGCAGAAGGTCATGCATGGCGATCGCGTGCTTGCGCGGATCGTCGGCTACGATCGCCGCGGCCGTCCCGAAGGGCACGTCGTCGAAGTCACCGAGCGAGCGAACAAGCGCGTGATCGGTCGCCTGCTCAATGAAAACGGCGCGCTGATCGTCGCCCCCGAAGACAAGCGCATCGGCCACGACATCCTGATCACGCAGAACGTGAAGAAGGCGAAGGTCGGGCAGGTCGTCGTCGTCGAGTTGACCGATTTTCCGAGCCGTCATTCGCAACCGCTCGGCCGCGTCGTCGAGGTACTCGGCGACATCGACGATCCGGGCATGGAAATCGAGATCGCGGTGCGCAAGTACGGCGTGCCGCACGAATTCAATCAGCCGGCGCTCGACGAAGCCGCCGCGCTGCCGGACAAGGTACGCCCGGCCGATCTGCGCTTCCGCGTCGACCTGCGCGACGTGCCGCTCGTGACGATCGATGGCGAGGATGCTCGCGACTTCGATGACGCCGTCTACTGCGAGCCCGTCAAGGTCGGCCGTGGCGACGGTTTTCGCCTGATCGTCGCGATCGCCGACGTTTCGCACTACGTGCAACCGGGCAGCGGCCTCGACGCCGACGCGCTCGAACGCAGCACGTCGGTCTATTTCCCGCGCCGCGTGATCCCGATGCTGCCGGAGAAATTGTCGAACGGCCTCTGTTCGCTGAATCCTCAGGTCGACCGCTGCGTGCTCGCGTGCGACATGGTGATTACCGCGCGCGGCGAGATCAAGGCGTACCAGTTCTATCCGGCGGTGATCCACTCGGCCGCGCGTCTGACGTACACTGAAGTCGCGGCCGTGCTGTCGAACACGAAGGGGCCGGAGGCCGCGCGTCGCGCGGACCTGCTGCCGCACCTGCAGGACCTGTACGGCGTCTACAAGGCGCTGTTCGCCGCGCGGCAGAAACGCGGCGCGATCGACTTCGACACAACCGAGACGTACATCGTCTGCAACTCGCAGGGCAAGATCGAGCAGATCGTCCCGCGTCAACGCAACGATGCACACAAGCTGATCGAGGAATGCATGCTGGCCGCGAACGTCTGTGCGGCCGACTTTCTGAAGCGCAACAAGCATCCGGGGCTGTACCGCGTGCATGCGGGGCCGACGCCGGAGAAGCTCGAGAACCTGCGCGCGTTCCTGCGCGGCATGGGTCTGTCGCTCGGCGGCGGCGACAAGCCGCATGCGAGCGATTACGCGGCGCTGATGGCGCAGATCCGCGACCGGCCCGATGCGCAGATGCTGCAGCCGATGCTGCTGCGCTCGATGCAGCAGGCCGTCTACAGCCCGGACAACATCGGCCACTTCGGTCTCGCCTACGAGGCGTACGCCCACTTCACGAGCCCGATCCGCCGTTATCCCGACCTGCTCACGCATCGCGCGATCTACGCGATCCTGTCGGGCAGGAAATACACGCCGAAGGCGCCGGACGGCTTCGAGCTGAACACCGCGCTGTCGCCGCGCGCCCGCGCGATGCAGCAGGCCGACGACGAATCGCACGGCCGCTCGCGCTTGAACACGGCGATCTGGGAAGAGCTCGGCCTGCATTGCTCGGCGAACGAGCGACGTGCCGATGAAGCGTCGCGCGACGTCGAAGCGTGGCTCAAGTGCTACTTCATGCGCGACAAGCTCGGCGAGGAGTACGGCGGGATGGTGAACGGCGTCACGTCGTTCGGCATCTTCGTGCAGCTCGACACGCTCTTCATTGAAGGCCTCGTGCACGTCACGGAACTCGGCTCGGACTACTTCCAGTACGACGAGATCAAGAACGAGCTGCGCGGCGAGCGTACGGGCATCCGTTATCGCCTGTCGGATCGCGTGCGCGTGCAGGTGAGCCGCGTCGACCTCGACGCGCGCAAGATCGACTTCCGCCTCGTGCGCGACACGCCGGTGAAGGCACCGCGCCCGGCACCGGCACCGGCGCCGGCTGCTACCGGCAACGATCGTGGCGGTCCGCGCGTGCGCTCGTTGCCGCCGGCGGAGGATGCCGTGCCGCGCCGCAAGAAGGCGGCTAGCGCGCCGACCGTCGCGGTGAAGGAAGCGCGTGCTGCGCGTGCAGCGAAGAAGAAGGGCGGTACCGCGGCGAAGACGGCAGCGAAGAAGCCGCACCCGCGCAAGAAGTATTGAGCGTTAGGGGCCGCGCGAAGCGCGTGCCCTTGCAGTATCGAGAGACGCCGCGTTCTACCGGTCACCGGCCGGCAACGCGGCGCTTTCCTTTTCCATGGATCGCGGCTGCGCGCGTTGCGCGGCCGCACGTTTGATCGAAGGTTGTTCCAGTCATGTCACGTCTGAAGGTTCTTTACGGTTTTCATGCGGTGACCGCACGTTTGCGGCACGATGCATCGACGGTTGCGGAGGTGCTGTACGACCAGACGCGCCGCGACCGCCGCATGCAGGACTTCCTGCACACCGCGAAGGAAGCGGGCGTGCGGCTGATCGCGGCTGACGAAACGCGTCTGTGGGGGCTCGCGCATACCGAGCGCCATCAGGGCGTCGTCGCGCGCGTCGAGGACATTCCGCTCGCGCAGAACCTGTCCGAGCTGCTCGACGGCATCCAGGGCCCGGCGCTGCTGCTGGTGCTCGACGGCGTCACCGATCCGCACAACCTGGGCGCATGCCTGCGGGTGGCCGATTCGGCCGGCGCGCACGCGGTGATCGCGCCACGCGATCGCGCGGTCGGCCTGAACGCGACGGCTGCGAAGGTCGCGAGCGGCGCGGCCGACACGGTACCGTACATCACGGTGACGAACCTCGCTCGCGCGCTGCGCGAGTTGAAGGAAGCGGGCGTGTGGATCATCGGCACGTCGGACGAAGCGTCGGCGACGCTGTACGAAACGAAGCTCGACGGCCCGGTCGCGCTCGTGATGGGCGCAGAGGGCGAAGGCATGCGCCGGCTCACGCGCGACACTTGCGACGAAGTAATGAGCATCCCGATGGCCGGCAGCGTGGAAAGCCTGAACGTGTCGGTTGCCAGCGGCGTGTGCCTGTACGAAGCGGTGCGGCAGCGACGCGTGAAGGGATGATGCATGCGGCCCGGCGCGATGCGCGAGCCGCCATGACCCGAACGACGTGTGCCGCGATCGCGCGCGGCACACGTCTCTCTGGAACGCGCGAACCATGACCCTGTTCCGTCTCGGCGCATTGTGCGCCGTTCTCGGCCTGCTGTCCGCCTGCACGTCGCCGTCGCTGGTCGAGCGCGGCACCTACTACGCCGACACGAGCCTGCACGCGCGCGGCGCCGATTCGCGCATTCGGTTTCTCGTGATGCACTACACCGAAAGCGACGAAGCGAAATCGCTGCGCACGCTGACGGGCGATTCGGTCAGCGTGCATTACGTCATCCCGCCGCAGCCGCGCATCGAGCACGGGATGCCGGTCGTCTATCAGCTGGTTCCGGAAGCGAAGCGCGCGTGGCATGCCGGCGTAAGCGAGTGGCAGGGCACGACCGAACTGAACGCGGCGTCGATCGGCATCGAGAACGTGAACCGCGGCCCGCTCGATCCAGAGAATCGCACATGGCAGCCGTATCCGCCTGCCCAGGTCGATGCGCTGATCCGGCTGTCGAAGGACATCGTCACGCGCTACGCGATTCCGCCGACGCGCGTGGTCGGGCACAGCGACATCGCGCCGCAACGCAAGATCGATCCGGGCCCGCTGTTCCCGTGGCATGCGCTCGCGCAGGCCGGCGTCGGCGCGTGGCCGGACGACGCGACCGTCGCAGCACGGCTCGCGGGTCGGGATCCGCACGCGCTCGTCGACGTGCGCGAGTTGCAGCTCAAGCTCGCGCGCTACGGCTACGATGTGCCGACCGACGGCGTGCTCGATGCACGCACGCGGCGTGTATTCGCGGCATTCCAGATGCATTTCCGGCCGTCCGACTATACGGGCAATCCGGATGCCGAAACCGACGCAATCGCGCAGGCGTTGCTCGACAAGTATTTCCCCGGCGCGGCGCCGGCCGACGACGCATCCGCGACGGGTGCGCCCTGACGATCGGCGCGCAGGGCGCAGCCGCAGCCGCAGCCGCAGCCGCAGCCGCCGAAAAAGCGTGGCCCGTCAGCCGAGTCCGGTAAACTGGCGGTTTTCCGCAATCCCGCAGCATTTCCTTCCCATGACTCAAGACGAACTCAAACGCCTGGTCGGCCAGGCGGCCGCCGATTATGTGATCAACAACGTGCCGGAAGGCGCGGTGATCGGCGTCGGCACCGGCTCGACCGCCAACTGCTTCATCGACGCGCTCGCCGTCGTCAAGTCGCGCTATCGCGGCGCCGTATCGAGCTCCATCGCGACCACCGAGCGCCTGAAGTCGCACGGCATCAAGGTGTTCGACCTGAACGAGATCGAATCGCTGCAGGTGTACGTCGACGGCGCGGACGAGATCGACGCGAGCGGCGCGATGATCAAGGGCGGCGGCGGCGCGCTGACGCGCGAGAAGATCGTCGCGTCGGTGGCCGATACGTTCGTGTGCATCGCGGATGCCAGTAAGCGCGTGCCGGTGCTCGGCGGGTTCCCGTTGCCGATCGAGGTCGTGCCGATGGCGCGCACGGCGATCGGCCGGCGCGTGACTGCGCTCGGGGGCGTGCCGGTGCTGCGCGTGACGAAGGACGGTGCGCCGTACATTACCGACAACGGCAACGAAATCATCGACGTGAAGGGCCTGCAGATCGCCGACCCGCGTGGCTTCGAAGCGCAAGTGAACGCATGGCCCGGCGTGGTGACGGTCGGCCTGTTCGCCGAGCGCGGCGCGAATCTGTGCCTGCTCGGCACGGAAGCCGGTGTTGAAACGATCGTTTATTCGGTTAATTGAAAGAATTGAAATGAAATTGGCAGGTTGAAATGCACGTTATGGCGGGAGGTAATAACCCGTAACGGATTGCATGTTCAAATCGTGTCGAAATCGCGGCCCGGCAAGCGCAGAGCGCTTCCCGGGCTTTTTTTGTGGCCTTATAAATCACCCCTTCATAAAGAGGGATAACCCTGTCAGGTGTTTACCAGATAGCGAAATATCCCCGAACTCGCCAACTTATAGATCATAAGAACAGTTGTAACCAGGGCCGGCGGAACTGCGGAGCAGGTGTTCGCAAATCGACGCACGGGGAGGTGTCATGGAGCAGGGCAAAGACCGGTCACTGGTCGCCAAAGTGATGGATGGGCTTGTCGCGGGTATCGTCGAAGACAAGTACGGCGGCATTCTGCCGCCGCAGGACGTGCTGTCGAAAGAGTTCGATGTGAGCCGTACGGTAATGCGGGAAGCATTGTCGATGTTGCTTGCGCGCGACATGCTGGACGTGCGTCCGAAAGTCGGTACGCGCGTTCGACCGATGCGCGACTGGCGCATGATCGATGAGGATGTGGTGAGTTGGCGGTTTCGCGCGAAACCCGATCCCCAGTTCATGCGCGACGTCATCGAATTCCGGATGCTGATCGAACCGCGCGCTACCGCGCAGGCCGCGGTACGCGCGACGGCTGTCGACATCGCGGGCATTCGGGAAGCGTTCGAGGCATTCAAGGTGTTGCAGCCCGGCGATCCCGGCTACGACACCGCGGACGAACTGCTGCACACGCGGATCGTCCAGGCGAGCGGCAATCAGTTCTTCCAGCAGATGGCGGCGATCGTGCGCGGTGCAGTGCGTCTCGTGAATCCGCGCGTCGTGCAGAAGGACGGTGCGCACGACATCGCGGTGAAGGCGCATGCGCGCGTCGTCGACGCGATCGAGCGGCGCGATCCGCGCGAGGCCGAAGCGGCGTCGCTCGCATTGATCGATTTCAGCGCCGACGAGATCTCGCGCGATTTCTTCGTCGACGTGCCCGTGCGCGCTTGAATCGGCGCGCATCGTCGTCCGTGCTTCATCCGTGAGTCGTCGAGCCGTTTATCATGACGGCCGGCCGGCAACATGCCGGCCGCCGTTATACGACCGACACGGAAGATCCGGATGAACGACCTCGACAAGCGCCCGGTGCGCTTCGGCATCATCGGCGCAGGCAGCATCGCGCGCCGTTTCGCACAAAGCCTCGCTCACGTGCCGGGTGCCGTGCTCGCCGGCGTGTGGGCACGCCGGCCCGACGCGGCAATCGCCTTTTGCGACGGTAGCGGCGCAACGCCTGCCGCCAGCCTCGATGCACTCCTCGCGAGCGAAGTCGATGCAATCTACATCGCCACGCTCCACGACAGTCATGCGCAGTACGCGCTGGCCGCGCTCGCGGCCGGCAAGGCCGTGCTGTGCGAAAAGCCCGCGACGCTGAACGCCGCACAACTCGACACCGTGCTCGATGCGGCGCGCGCCGCCGGACAGCTCTTCATGGAGGCGATGAAGCCGCCGTTCTTTCCGCTGTACCGGCAGTTGCGTGCGCATCTGCAAGACGACCCGATCGGCGAGATCCGGCTTGTACGGGCGGGTTGCGCATCGTCGTCGGTGCCGGAAGATCATTCCGTCTATCGTCTCGATCGCGCCGGCGGCGCGCTGCTCGACATCGGGATCTACGAAGCGTTTCTCGCGGTCGACTGGCTTGGCGCTGCGCGCGACGTGCAGACGCTCGGCCGTATCGGCGCGACGGGCGTCGACATGTTCGCGAGCCTGAACAGCCATCACGCGAATGGCGGGATCGCCCAGCTCTTTTGCGGGCTCGACGTGATGGGGCGCGGCGACGCGCTGATCGCCGCAGCGGGCGGGCACGTGACGATTCACGAGAAGTGGTGGAACCCCGCGCGCGCGACGATCCGCTATGCCGATGGCCGCACCGTCGAGCTCGATGCGCCGGTCGACGGCGGCGGCCTCAACTACGAGACCGAACATTTCTGCGATTTGCTGCGCGCGGGCAAACTCGAGAGCCCGATCATGACGCACGACCATTCGCGACAGATGATCGCGATGACCGATGCGGCACGTGCGGCGCTCGGCGTGCGTTATTCGGGCGAGTAAGCGGGAAGAACGGCGGGCGGGAAGAACGGCGGGAAAAGCAGATGCCGGGGCGCGCAAGCGCCACCCGGCCGATGATGTGCGTTCAGTGCCGCGCGGGCAGCGACAGACGTTTTTCGTACCAGCGCTGGACCCATTCGAGGATCTGGCACAGCACCCAGTACACGGCTGCGGCGGCGAGGTACAGCGGCAGCGGCTGATAGGTTGCCGCGATCACTTCCTGCGCGCTGCGCAGCAGTTCGGTCACGGTGATCACCGACACGAGCGAGGTGTCCTTGATCAGGCTGATCAGGCTGTTCGACAGGCTCGGTACCGCGATGCGCAGCGCCTGCGGGCCGATCACGTAACGCAGCGTCTGGCTCCACGACAGCCCGAGGCTGTACGCGGCGAGCCATTGGCCGCGCGCGATCCCGTTGATCGCACCGCGCATGCTTTCCGACATGTAAGCAGCGACGTTCGCCGACAGGGCGATGACGCCGGCGGGCGTCGGGTCGAGCGAAATGCCGAGGCTCGGCAACCCGTAATAGATCACGAAGATCTGCACGAGCAGCGGCGTGCCGCGCATCAGGCTTACGTAGCCGCGCGCGAGCCACGCAAGCGCGTTCACCCAGATGCGCTCGAAGCCTTCGAGCGGTTCGCTTTGCCGGATGCCCATCATCGCGAGCACGACGGCGCCGAGCAGGCCGAACACCATCGACAGCACGGCGAACTTGACGGTCAGGACGGCACCTTGTGCGAGCACGGGCAGCGATTGGACGAGCAGGGACGTTGTCGACATGGAATACGAATCGAATGCGTGCGCGAAAGCGCAATCATAAACCGGACCGATAAAACAAAGGGCGGCATCGTTGCGGATGCCGCCCTTTCCGGCCCGCCGTCAGGCGGGAAACAGAGGCGTGCTTACTTGATCGGTTTCGTCACGTCGATGCCGAACCACTTGTCCGAGATCTTCGTGAACGTGCCGTCGGCTTCGAGCTGCGCCATCGCGTCGTCGATTGCCTTCTGGAACTTCGGGTTGCCCTTCTTGAACGGGATGCCCGACGGGTTCGCCGAACCGACGTTCGCGCCCGGGCGCAGCGGCAGTTGCGCGTTCTTCGTCAGATACGCGAGCATCAGGCGATCGTTCAGTGCCGCGTCGAGGCGGCCGGCCGAGAGGTCGCGCAGGTATTCGGGCGCGCCCGGATAAGTCTTCACGTCGATGCCGGGCACCGACTTCGCCATGTCCATGTAATTGGTGCCGAGCGCCACGCCCAGCTTCTTGCCCTTCAGGTCTTCCAGCGACTTGAACTGGCGCGGGTCGTCCTTGCGCTGGATCAGCTGCGCGGACGAATACGTGTATGCGGGCGAGAAGTCGAGCGTTTCCTTGCGCTGGTCGGTGATGCCGACCTGGTTGGCGATCACGTCGAACTTGCCGGCCTGCAGGCCCGCGATGATGCCGCTCCATTCGGTCGTGACGAATTCGGCCTTCACGCCGAGCTTCGCGGCCACCGCCTTCGCGATGTCGACGTCGAAGCCGACGAGTTCACCTTGCGGGTTCTTCGAGTTGAACGGCGGGAACGTGCCTTCGAGGCCGACACGCAGCGTGCCGCGTTGCTTCACCTGGTCGAGGAGGTCGGCCGCGTGCGCGGTGGCCGCGGCGAACGACGTGCCAATCAGGCCGGCAACCAGCAGCTTCTTCAGCAGCGAAATTTTCATCGTGTGAGCTTCCTTGCCCCAGCGGGGCTCATGATACTGACTGTGTGGCCGATGATAGCAAAAATGCAATCGACCACTAAATATCGTTTGTTTATGGCTATATTACGCGGCGCGTTCGCGCGCGATGGCCTTCACGCACTCGGCGACCAGCGCCGGGCCGCGATAGATGAAGCCTGTGTACAGCTGGACGAGCGATGCGCCGGCAGCGAGTTTCGCGCGCGCGTCGTCGCCGGAGAAAATGCCGCCGACGCCGATGATCGGCACTTCGCTGCCCACTTGCGCATGCAGCTTGCGGATCACTTCGTTCGACGCGTCGAACACCGGGCGGCCCGACAGGCCGCCGGCTTCGTCCGCGTGCGGCAGGCCCTGCACGGCTGCGCGCGACAGCGTGGTGTTGGTGGCGATGACCGCTTCGATCTTGTGGCGCAGCAGCGTGTCGCCGATTTCCTTGACCTGTTCGTCGTCGAGATCGGGGGCGATCTTCAGCGCGAGCGGCACGAGCTTGCCGTGCAGGTCGGCGAGGCGCTGCTGCTTGTCCTTCAGCGCGGCGAGCAGGGCGTCGAGTTCGCCCGCGCCCTGCAACTGGCGCAGGTTCTTCGTGTTCGGCGACGAGATGTTGATCGTCACGTAGCTCGCGAATGGGTAGACGCGTTCCAGGCAGTAGAGATAATCCTCCGCTGCGCGCTCGATCGGCGTGTCGGCGTTCTTGCCGATGTTCAGGCCGAGGATGCCGCGATAGCGGGCCGCCTGGACGTTCTTTACGAACTGGTCGACGCCGTGGTTGTTGAAGCCCATCCGGTTGATCAGCGCCTCGGCCTGCGGCAGGCGGAACATCCGCGGGCGCGGGTTGCCCGGCTGCGGGCGCGGCGTGACCGTGCCGACTTCGATGAAGCCGAAACCGAGCGACGCGAGGCCGTCGATGGCCGCGCCATCCTTGTCGAGGCCGGCGGCGAGGCCGACCGGGTTGCGGAACGTGAGCCCCATCACGGTGCGCGGCGCGTCGGGCACGCGGGCCGACAGCGCGCAGGCGAGGCCCGTGCGGCCGGCCGCGCCGAGCGCGCGCAGCGTGAGGTGGTGAGCGTCTTCCGCATCCATCTTGAACAGGGATGCGCGGGCCAGCGGATAGAGGGAACTGAACACGGGAATTGGGCGGACGGCCGGAATGAATGACAACCCGCTATTTTACCGGGAGTTGCGCGGCAAGGGCGGGGTTCGGTTCGCTGGCGCCTGTGGCGTGCTTCTCGCGCGGTGCGGCGGCCCTTGCATCGAGCCCAGACAGTGCCCGTTGCCGGAGCCGTGCCGTGTTGCCGGTGCGCGCGTCAGTTCGATCCGGAATGCCCGCCGGGAAGCGGCGCACGGGCGAGCGCGGCGTCTACCGGCGGCAGGTCGACGCGATCCGGATCGAGTATCTTCCAGCGGCCGTCGAGCAACCCTTCTAGTGGATGGAAGTTCGCCTTGTAGGCCATCTTCGGGCTTTCGCGAATCCAGTAGCCGAGATACACGTACGGCAGGCCGAGGCTCTTCGCCTGCTCGATCTGCCACAGGATGTTGTAGGTGCCGTAGCTTGCGTGCTGGTCGTCGGGCTCGAAGAACGTATAGACCGACGACAGCCCGTCGCCGAGGATGTCGATCATGCTGACCATGCGCAGCTTGCCGGGCTCGCCGCCCGGGGCGTCGAGGTCGCGGAATTCGACGAGGCGCGAATTGATCCGGCTCTGCAGCAGGAACTGCTCGTACTGGTCGCGGCTGTCGCGATCCATTCCGCCGCCTGCATGACGTGCGGACTGGTAGCGCATGTAGAGCGCGTAGTGTTCCTCGTCGTAGTGCAGCGGCGAGACCGTCGCGACGAGCGAGCGATGCCGCTTCCACATCCGGCGCTGCGTGCGCGACGGCGTGAACGCGCCGACGGGCACGCGTACGGGGACGCATGCACGGCAGCCGTCGCAGTACGGGCGATAGGTGAACACGCCCGAGCGACGGAAGCCGGCCTTCACGAGCTCGGTATAGATGTCGGAGTTGATCAGATGGCTCGGCGTCGCGACTTGCGAGCGCGCGATACGGCCGTCCAGATAGCTGCACGGATAGGGCGCCGTTGCATAGAATTGCAACGCCGAAAGCGGTGAAAGCGGCAGCTCAGTCGGGTGAGTCATGGGCAGCTCTCGATGCAGGGAAGGAGTGCCGCGCTAGCGCTCGATCCCGGAGGGCGCCGCCGGTTCGGCGGGGCCCGTCAGCGCGGCGAGCACGCGCTTGTCGAACTGCCACGGAATCGGCGGTTCGGTTACCGCGCGGCGCACGTGAGCGACAAAGGCTTTGCGTGCGATCTCGCGGCCACCGAGCGACGCTAGATGCGACGTATTCTGCTGGCAGTCTATCATCTCCAGCCCCTGGTCGCGAAGGTGGGCGACGAGCGCGGCCAGCGCGATCTTCGACGCGTCGGTGGCGTCCGCATACATCGACTCGCCGAAAAACATCCGTCCGAACGAAACGCCGTACAGGCCGCCGACACGGCGTCCATCGCGCCATGTCTCGATGCTGTGCGCGTTGCCGGAGCGATAGAGCGACGTATACGCGTCGATGATTTCGGCCGTGATCCACGTGCCGCGCTGTCCGCGCCTCGGCGCCTGCGCGCACGCGCGCATCACGCCCGGAAAATCGTAATCGACGCGCAATTCCCACGCCGGCTCCCGCAGCACGCGCCTGAGCGTCTTGCGCAGCGACGGCGCCACCTTGAATTCATCCGGCGCGAGGATCATTCGCGGGTCGGGGCTCCACCACAGCACGGGCTGGCCGTCCGAATACCACGGGAAGATGCCGCGCTGGTACGCGTCGATGAGGCGTGAAGGCAGCAGGTCGGCGCTCGCGGCGAGCAACCCCGGCGCGCCGGTTTCGGGGCCGAGCGCGCGTTCGATGGGCGGGAACGGGTCGTCCGGACCGAGCCAGGGGACCATGGGTCGCGGGCTCAGCCGTTGCGCAGCGAGCGGAAGATATCGCCGGTATGCACGCCGTAATCGCCGGCGGCGCGATCGGCGAAGAAGAAGCGCAGGGTCTGGCTGACGGTCGGGAACGCGATCTCGTCCCACGGAATGTCTGCTTCGTCGAACAGTTTGACTTCGAGGCTTTCCTCGCCGGCCTCGTAGGCCGGATCGACGAGCCGCGCCAGGTAGAACAGATGGACCTGGTGCACGTGCGGTACGTTGAGCAGCGTGAACAGGTTCTGCACCTCGACGCGCGCACCGGCTTCCTCGAGCGTTTCGCGCGCGGCGGCTTCGGCCGTCGTCTCGCCCATTTCCATGAAGCCTGCCGGCAGCGTCCAGAATCCGTAGCGCGGTTCGATCGCGCGGCGGCACAGCAGAACCTGATCGCCCCAGACCGGCACCGTGCCGACCACGTTACGCGGATTCTGGTAATGGATCGTGCCGCAGTGATCGCAAACGAAGCGCTCGCGGTTGTCGCCCGGAGGAATGCGCGCGATGACTTCGTGACCGCAGACGGAGCAGAATTTCATGTCGAGTGGAGGGGACGAGGTGATGCGAGTGTATCACCGGGGCGGGGCATTCTCGAACGGCCGCGCATGTGTGCCGCATGCTGTGCGAAGCGCAACGGGTAGTGCGCAGGATCGTGCGCGGAAAACAAAAAGCCCGGCGCTGAGCCGGGCTTTTTGCATCGAGTCGGGACGTTGGTTGCGGGGGTAGGATTTGAACCTACGACCTTCGGGTTATGAGCCCGACGAGCTGCCAGACTGCTCCACCCCGCGTCCGTCGAAGAATTGAATTATATGGACTAACCCTCATGCATGCAAGCACTTTCTGACAATCGCGTTGCGATCCCTTGGACATCGCTTGTGGGGCCGGTACGGCGGGCGCGTGCGCTAGAATCGAGCGGTTTGCTTGTGTCGTCATTCCTGTAGCGGTGCCGTGCGCGATTGCGTCGGTGCCGTCGCAACCCTCACTACTGCATCGACGGATTCATGGACATCGCTCACGATCTGCAATCGATCGGCGCGCAGGAACAGGCGCTCGTATTTCCCCATTTCGATCCGGCTCGCGCGTGGGCGCTCGGCAACCGCATGCATGCGCTCGCGACGTCGCGGGGCCACGCGGTCGCGCTCGACATCGTCACGTTCGGACAGCCGCTGTTCTATGCGGCGCTCGCGGGTGCGACGCCCGACAACGCCGACTGGGTGCGCCGCAAGCGCAACGTCGTCGCGCATTTCCGCCGCAGCTCGTATGCGATCGGCCTGCGCATGCAGCAGGCAGGCGCCACGCTCGCCGACAAACACGGGCTGCCGCTCTCCGAATACTCGGCGCACGGCGGCTCGTTTCCGCTGACCGTGGCGGGGGCGGGCGTGATCGGCTCGATCACCGCATCGGGGCTGCCGCAGCGCGCGGATCACGAGTTCGTCGTCGAAGCGCTCTGCGCCGAGCTCGGGCAGGACTACGCCGTGCTGGCGCTCGCAAGGAGCTGAACGATGCAACTGCCGGGTTACGCATGGCTCGCGATCGCGATCGTCGCGGAAGTAATCGGTACGTCCGCGCTGCGCGCGGCCGACGGCTTCACGCGCTTCTGGCCTTCGGCGCTCGTCGTGGCCGGTTACGGCGTCGCGTTCTACTGCCTGTCGCTCACGCTGCGCACGATGCCGGTCGGCATCATCTATGCAGTGTGGTCCGGCGCCGGCATCGTGCTGATCACGCTCGTCGCGATGCTCCTCTATCGTCAGGTGCCGGACGTGCCGGCGGTGATCGGCCTCGGGCTGATTGTCGCGGGCGTCGTGGTGCTGAACCTGTTCTCGAAGATGCAGGCGCACTGAGCGTGCGCCCGCGATACGCCGGATGGCTCACATGACCGATTCCACTTCCGCCGAGTCCGCCCAGCCCGACGTGCGCACGTATGTCGCGAACCGTATCGGGTTTCTCGAACTGAACCGGCCGAAGGCGCTGAATGCGCTGTCGGTCGGAATGATTCGCTTGATGCAGCGGGCGCTCGACGCATGGCGCGACGATCCCGAGGTGGTCGCGGTCGTCGTGCACAGCCCGCATCCGCGCGCGTTCTGCGCGGGCGGCGACGTGCGTTTCTTCCACGACGCGTGGCAGCGCGGCGATCGCGATGCGGTCGACACGTTCTTCATCGAGGAATACACGCTCAACCACACGATCTTTGCTTATCCGAAGCCGTACATCGCGCTGATGCATGGCGTCGTGATGGGCGGCGGCATGGGCATTTCGCAGGCAGCGCGGCATACGGGCGGCCTGCGCGTCGTCACCGATTCGACGAAGATGGCGATGCCCGAAACGCGCATCGGCCTGTTCCCGGACGTCGGGATGAGCTGGTTTCTCGCACGTACGCCGGGTGCGCTCGGCCGCTATCTCGCGGTGACCGGCGCGACGCTCGACGCGGCCGGCGCACTGTATGCACAGCTCGCAGATGTTTATCTCCCGGACGTCGCGCTGCCGGCGCTGCTCGACACGCTGCGCAGCGCGCGCGTCGACAGCGGTGCGCAGGTTGTCGCGTGCGTGGCCGATGCGGCCGCCGTGCACAAGGTCGTGCCGACGCCCGACACGTCGGCGCTGGCCGACGCGCGCGCCGGGATCGATCGGCATTTCGCGCAACCCGAGATCGGTGCGATCCTCGCGTCGCTCGATGCCGAGCAGGATTGTGCGGCGGTGGACGGATGGATCGAGAAGGCGACGCACGCGATGCGCAGCCAGTTGTCGCCGCTGTCGATGGCCGTGTCGCTCGAAGTCGTCGAGCGGGCCCGTGGTGCGACGATGGCCGATTGCCTGCGGCGCGACCTCGACCTCACGCGTTCGACGTTTGCGCAGGGCGACGTGATCGAAGGCGTGCGCGCGCTGATCGTCGACAAGGATCACCAGCCGGCCTGGCGCTTCAAGACGACGGCCGATGTCGACCGGGGGGCCGACGTGCTCGCGATGTTCGACGGCCCGTGGACGCCCGACACGCATCCGCTGCGCAACCTGAAGGATTGACGCGGCGCGGTATCCGGCCACGAAGCGACAAGGCCGCCTGCATGCGCAGGCGGCCTTGTCATTTGCGGATGCTGATTCGATCCGGCTGCGACGGGCGGGGGCCGAGCCGAAGCCGTGCGTCTTACTCGTCGCGGGCGTCGTCCGACATGAAGGCGCGCATGAACACGAGCGCACCGAAGCCCCAGACCGCGTTCGCCGCGAAACCGGCCGCGAGCACCGGCATCATGTTGCCCGACGGCCAGATCCCGCGCAGCGGATCGATCGCGAACACGCGCGCGGCCGTCAGCACGATGCCGCCGAACACCAGCGCGCCGATCCACGGCGCTTCGCGCTCCGGCGACACGCGCAACAGCCATGCCATCGGAACCGCGCAGCACGCGCTGATCAACGCGTTCGCGACAAATTCAGGAATGCCGAGCGGCGCGAATGGTTGCGTGGAGAACCCGGCTGCGGCGATCAGATCGGCCGTGTGCAGCAGCGCGAGCGTGGCTTCGCGGAAGAAGAGGGCGGCCAGGAAGCCGGACAGGAACGGCAGGATGACTTTCTGCATCGATGAGTGCATTGCAGGCGCGGCTGGCCGGGGCCGTCCGCGCGAAGTTATTCGGATAGGTGCGTCATTATAGGGCCCGGCTGCTGCGATATTCGCTGGAGCGTCGTGCTAATCACGAAAGCGGAAAACCTAAGCTCAAAAAAATCGTTCCAAAGCCCTGCGCCGATCCCTAGACTGAGTTCCCAGAAGCAGCCGTGCAATCGCGTACTCGCCCGCTGCACGGCCTGACCGGCGAACCATCCCGACTCGAACGCACACCATGCATGCGTCGCTCACCCGCGACGCGAGCAGGGCCTCGTTTTATCCAGATTCCGGCAAGGACAGTCAAGCAGGAGCAGCAGATGAATGTTTTCTGGTTTATTCCCACGCACGGCGACAGCCGTTATCTCGGCACCGCCGAAGGCGCGCGCGCCGCAGATTACGATTATTTCAAGCAGGTCGCCGTTGCGGCCGACACGCTCGGTTACGACGGCGTGCTGCTGCCGACCGGTCGTTCCTGCGAGGATGCGTGGGTTGTCGCGTCGAGCCTGATTCCGGCGACGCAGCGCCTGAAGTTTCTGGTCGCCGTGCGTCCGGGTATCGCATCGCCCGGGCTGGCGGCGCGGATGGCTGCGACGTTCGACCGTCTGTCGGGTGGCCGCCTGCTGATCAACGTCGTGACGGGCGGCGATTCGGCCGAACTCGAAGGCGACGGCCTGTTCGCCGATCACGATACGCGCTACGAGATCACCGACGATTTCCTGCACATCTGGCGCGGGCTGCTGTCCGCGTCGCACGAGAACGGCGGCTTCGACTACATCGGCAAGCACATTCAGTCGAAAGGCGGCAAGGCGCTTTATCCGCCCGTGCAGCACCCGCATCCGCCGCTGTGGTTCGGCGGATCGTCGCCGGCTGCGCACACGATCGCCGCGGATCACATCGACACCTATCTGACCTGGGGCGAGCCGCCCGAGGCCGTCGCGAAGAAGATCGCGGACATCCGCGCACGTGCGGAAGCACGCGGCCGCACGATCAGGTTCGGCATTCGCATGCACGTGATCGTGCGCGAAACCGAGGACGAAGCATGGCGCGATGCCGAGCGCCTCATCAGCCGTCTCGACGACGACACGATTGCCCGCGCGCAGAAGGCGTTCGCGAACATGGATTCGGAAGGCCAGCGCCGCATGGCCGCGCTGCACGGCGGCAAGCGCGGCGGCCGCGAGGCGCTCGAGGTTTATCCGAACCTGTGGGCTGGCGTCGGTCTCGTGCGCGGCGGCGCGGGTACCGCACTCGTCGGCAACCCCGAGCAGGTTGCGGAGCGCATGCGCGAATACGCGGATCTCGGCATCGAGACGTTCATCCTGTCCGGCTATCCGCATCTCGAGGAGTCGTACCGTTTCGCCGAACTCGTGTTTCCGCTGATCAAGGGCAAGGGCGCGGAAAAGGCGGCCGGCCCGCTGTCGGGCCCGTTCGGCGAGATCGTCGGCAACAACTACCTGCCGAAGGCTGGCCAGAGCTGAACGAAGGAGGCCTGCGATGACAACGAAAACGTCGACGACGGGCGCCGTGCTGGCCGCCCGCGCATGGCGCGCCATCGCGCCGTGGCTCGTGCCGCTCGCGTTGCTGGTCGCATGGGAGGTCGGCGCGCGCGCCGGCTGGCTGTCGACCCGCGTGCTGCCCGAACCTGTCGCGGTCGTGCGTGCGGCATGGTCGCTCGTGACATCGGGCGAGATGTGGGCGAACGTGAAGGTCAGCACGTGGCGTGCGCTGTTCGGCTTTGCGATCGGCGGCGGCGTCGGCCTGGCGCTGGGGCTGGCAACCGGTCTGTCGAAAGCGGCGGAGGTCGCGCTCGATTCGACGATCCAGATGATCCGCAACATCCCGGCGCTCGCAATGATCCCGCTCGTGATCCTGTGGTTCGGCATCGACGAGAAGGCGAAGCTGTTCCTCGTTGCGCTCGGCGTGTTCTTCCCGGTGTACATCAACACCTATCACGGGATCCGCTCGGTCGACGCGAACCTGATCGAGATGGCGAAGAGCTATGGCGTGCGCGGTTTCGCGCTGTACCGCGACGTGATCCTGCCCGGTGCGTTGCCGTCGATTCTCGTCGGTGTGCGTTTCGCGCTCGGGTTGATGTGGGTGATGCTGATCGTCGCGGAAACGATTTCCGCGCAGTCGGGCATCGGCTATATGACGATGAACGCGCGTGAATTCCTGCAAACCGACGTGGTGGTGGTCGGCATCCTGCTGTATGCGGTGCTCGGCAAGCTGGCCGACGTGCTGGCGAAATGGATCGAGCGCGTGACGCTGCGCTGGCACCCCGCTTATCAATCAGGAGCAAAGGCATGAATGCGACGACTTCGGCGGCCGTCTACGGCCCGCTCGCCGGCGCAGACCTCGAGGCCGAACTGGCGCAGGCACGCGTGACCGACGGCGACGCGCGAGACGCGGCGATCGTCGACCGGGACGGCAGTGCATCCGTCGTTCCGCTCGCGCGGCGGCGCACGGGCAGCCCGGCGCCGGACGATGCGGTGACGCTGTCCGGCGTCAGCAAGCGCTTCGGCGAGCGCACGGTGCTAGACAACGTCGAACTCGGCATCGCGCGAGGCAGTTTCGTCGCGATCGTCGGGCGCAGCGGCTGCGGCAAGTCCACGCTGCTGCGTCTCGTCGCGGGGCTCGAGCAGCCGAGCAGCGGGGCGCTCGTGACGCGTGGCGAGGGCGGCGGCGTGCTCGATACGCGGATCATGTACCAGGACGCGCGGCTCTTGCCGTGGAAGACCGTGCTGCAGAACGTGATGCTGGGCCTCGGGCGCGGCGCGCGCGATCAGGCGCGTGCGGTGCTCGACGAAGTCGGCCTGCTCGAGCGCGCGAACGACTGGCCTGCTCGGTTGTCGGGCGGCCAGCGGCAGCGTGTCGCGCTCGCGCGTGCGCTCGTGCATCGGCCGCAGTTGTTGTTGCTCGACGAGCCGCTCGGCGCGCTCGACGCGCTGACTCGCATCGAGATGCATGCGCTGATCGAGCGGTTGTGGCGCGAGCACCGGTTTACCGCTCTGCTCGTTACGCACGACGTGCAGGAAGCCGTCGCGCTCGGCGACCGGATTCTGCTCATCGAGCAGGGCCGTGTCGCCCTCGATCAGCCCGTGCCGCTCGAGCGGCCGCGCGCTCGTGCGTCGGCCGCGTTCGCGGCGCTGGAAGATCACGTGCTGCAACGCGTGCTGGCCGATGGACCCGGGGCAGCCGATCAGCGCGCGGCGCTTGACGTCGATACCGTACGACCGGTCGGGCAGATCCGCTGGGCCGTTTAAATCCGGGCGGCACCCGCCGTTCGTCCTCAGACTTTTTCTTCGGAGCGATCAACCCGATGAGCATCACTGCAATCAACGTGCGTAACCAGTTCAAAGGCAAGGTGAAGGAGATCATTCGCGGGCCCGTGGTGTCCGAGGTCGACGTCGAGACGCCGTTCGGCATCGTCACGTCGGTGATCACGACCCGTTCGGTCGACGAACTCGAACTGAAGGTTGGCGCGGAAGTCGTCGCGCTCGTGAAGTCGACCGAAGTCTCGATCGCGCGCCTCTGAGTGCGTGCCGCCGCCGGGCGGCGCGGACGGGCCGACCGCTCGTCCGTCCGCCTGGCCACGGCGCGTGGTTATTCCGTCGCGCGTTTGCCGCGGTATTCGATGTCGATATGAAGTGCTAGGATGGAACGACACCGATGCCGGAGGCCAACGCATGACCCCCATCCTTTCTCCTGAAGCCATCGAGGCGCTGAAGTGGATCGACCAGTTCGGCGACAGCCGGCCGGTTCCTGCTGCGTTCGACGACGTCGTCTATGCGTTGCTGAACGAAGGGCTGATCTATCAGGCGGCTGCCGACCGCGTCGACCTCACCGACGACGGCAAATCCGTTTTGTCTAACGAATATGATTGAGGGCACGGCGCCGGCCGCAGGGCGGCCCGGCGCTGCGTCGTCACGGAGCGAGCGATGGAACCGAGAGGTAGCGATCTCGGCGATTTCAGCGAGCCGTACCGCGGCTTCGAGATCGAGGTAAAGACCGAGCAGGTCTGGGACGGCGAGCATGCCCACTATCGCGTGCTGCAAGGTGGTGTCGTGCGGATCGACTGGCGGCTCGTGAAGGTCGACGGGGTGCTGCTGACCGAACGGCGCGTGATCGAACGCGTGCTCGAGGAGGCGCGGCGAGCCGTCGATGCCGAACTGGGCGAGGGCGGCCAGGCCTAGCCGATTCCGGCTGGCGGGCCGGCCCGACCGCGTTGCGGTAGAATCCCGGGTTGTCTCCCGCGCCCGCTTGCTGCCCCGATTCCATGTCCGCACCGTCCTCGCTTCCTCCCCGCCGCGTTTCCGTGGCGCCTATGCTCGACTGGACCGACCGTCATTGCCGGTCGTTCCATCGCACGCTGACGCGCGACACTTGGCTGTATACGGAAATGATCACGACGGGCGCGCTGCTGTTCGGCGATGCCCAGCGGCACCTCGCGTTCACGCCGAACGAATCGCCGGTCGCGCTGCAACTCGGCGGCAGCGAACGGGACGACCTCGCACGCGCGGCGAAACTCGGCGAGCAGTGGGGTTATGACGAGATCAACCTGAATTGCGGATGCCCGTCCGAGCGCGTGCAGCGTGGTGCATTCGGCGCGTGCCTGATGAACGAGCCGCAACTGGTGGCCGACTGCGTGAAGGCGATGCGCGATGCGGTGTCGGTGCCGGTGACGGTCAAGCACCGGATCGGCGTCGACGCGGTCGAGGATTACGCGTTCGTGCGCGACTTCGTGGGCACGGTTGCGGAAGCGGGCTGCGAGACGTTCGTCGTGCACGCGCGCAATGCGATCCTGAAGGGGCTGTCGCCGAAAGAGAACCGCGAGATCCCGCCGCTCAAGTACGACTATGCCTATCAGTTGAAGCGCGATTTCCCGTCGCTGGAGATCGTGATCAACGGCGGGATCAAGACGCTCGACGAAGTCGCGCTGCATCTCGAGCACGTCGACGGCGTAATGCTCGGGCGTGAGGCGTATCACAATCCGTATGTGCTCGCGGCAGTCGATGCGCGCTTCTATGGGTCGACCGCAGCGGTGCCGACGCGTGAAGAGGCCGAGGCGCAACTGATCGAATACTGCGCGGCGGAACTGAAGCGCGGCACGTATCTCGGTGCGATCGTCCGGCATGCGCTCGGACTCTATCGTGGTGTCGCCGGGGCACGCGGCTGGCGTCGCGTGCTGTCCGACAACAAGAAACTCGCGCGTGGCGATCTGGCCGTGTTCGACGAGGCACGCATGCATCTGAACGACGCCATCGAAAATTTTGAAAAAAATGCTTTGCAAGACGGAAAAGTCTTCGTATAATCTTGTTCTTCGCTGCTGAACACGAAACGAAACAGCGAAGAAACAAGGCAGTATCAGTGGTGGCTGTAGCTCAGTTGGTAGAGTCCAGGATTGTGATTCCTGTCGTCGTGGGTTCGAGTCCCATCAGCCACCCCAAAATTCTCAAGCAAAACAGGCGCTTCGGCGCCTGTTTTGCTTTCCGCGGACGCTCGGGGCAATCGCGCCGATTCGAACCTCGCTTTTCTCCAGAGCGTTCTGCTCGCCATCACTTCATTTCGCGTTCGTTGCCACGAACATCTCGATGTCGTATCCGAGTCGCTTCGCGCAAACGGCCGCCGTCATCGCCGACGCATGCTTGTAAAGCGTGCATCGATCGTTTCGGTGGCGGGCGCTAGGCTGTTTCTCTGCTACGCCACTGATTGTCGCGGCGCATTCACCATCAGGCGACAGGAAGACTCTTGCGCAGCCAGCGGCGCACAATCATGACCGACGTTACGGAAAGCGCCAGCCCGGCCACGATGTCGACCAAGCAATGCGCGCCGAATTGAATGGCGGAATAAATCATCGTGGTGTTCCAAACGACGGAAGCGGGAAAGAGCCATCGAACGTGCCGTAATGCATACTCAAACAGAATGGCATCGGCAGCATGCAGGGAGGGTATCGAGATGATTTCCCGTCGCTTTTACAGATCGAATGCTTTTAGCGATCCATCTCGTAACGTCTGAAACAGCGAAACCAGGGAATCGTCGTATGGTCCCTGGAGTCCGAAGTGGATCATGGGATTCGATGCGGGAAACGGCGCAGACAGCAGGACCGTGACGACGGCAATTCCCACGAACAACAACAGAAACTCCGTGAGATCCCGATCGCGCTTCGCCGATCCAAGTACGGCGATCGTCAGTAGCGCCTGCGGGATATAGCTCTCGTAAATCGTCACAACGACACGACTGGCGGCAAGGTGCTGTATTTGCCACGCAAGGCGGACAGGCAAGTCTTGAACGCGCAGCCTGATGTCGACGCCCATCATTCGCACATTCCAGGTTGACCGATTCAGCATTCGTTCGTGAATCCGCGGCGTAAAGCGGTGATCGTAAAACGATCATCGGCACGCAAATTGGCGGAATAGAACCGAGGTGTGGCGCAAATCGCCAACGCTTCACAGTCTTGCATTCGTGTAACCTGTCGAATTCCTCGTGCCCGCAGCTTTGCAGGGCCGTTCGGTCCCGACGCCCGGAAGGCGTCGGGACATTTTTTTGCTGCTCCATCTCGCCCGATTCGCCATTCAACTCGCCGTTGAAATATCGTAGCTTGCTACACTTTCCCGACCACGATCACACAACGGGAGTGACCACGCATGCCGGAAAACCGAACCGTCATTCTGCGCAGCGCGACACCACACGATGCCGAACACATCGCTCGCTTGCACACGCTGAGCTGGCAGAGCGCGTATAGCCATATCCTTCCGGCAACGTTTCTGTCGGACGACGCGCCGACGGAACACGCAACCCGCTGGCGAAATTATTTCGATCGCGACGAAGCGGAGTGGGGCCTCGTGCTGATTGCGGAATCGGATCGCGTTCCGGTCGGTTTCGTGAGCGCCGAAAGGCCGGTCGATTCGGCGCGTGGCGTTCTGCTCGATTGCCTTCACGTGCATCCTGCCCATCACGGAGGCGGTACGGGAAAGCGGATGGTCGAAGCCGTTCGCGGGTGGGCCCGAAATATCGGCTCGGACAAGGTTCATCTGTCCGTGCTCGACGACAATGTTCGCGCGATCGGTTTCTACGAACACAATGGCTGGCAATTACTCACTGTCGAAACGAGCTACATCGGCCGGACGGAGGTTACCGACCGGGTCTACGTAATCGAGGCGTAAAGCCGGAGATTGGCAGGCAGTAAACAGAACGGCTGCACGCGACATGTCCTTCCCGGAATACCGCCGTCCATAGGCTGTTATTCGCCGCAATAACGCACGAGCAAATCCGCCTCGGTTTCATGTACTTCGACGGGTAGGCTCGTCGCTCCCGCATACGCGAGATAACGCGCACGATGCTGGCCGTTGCGGAACGACGCGACACCGATTTTCGACAGGCCCGTGATGCCGAGCAGCGTCCGCGCTCTCGTCTCGCGAAACGTGATGAACGGCATGTCCGGAATCCTCGCCGCCTCCGGGTCGAGGAATTCGCGAATGCCGGCAGCCTTGCCCGGCGCCCAGTACTGCACCGACGGCAGCACATAATCGGTCGTGTCGCGGTCGGCGCAGGCCAGCAGTTTCCGCAGGTCGACCGTCACGACACGATGTCGCGAATCGTCGGAGGCGAATACCCGCTTCAGATGCGTATAGGCATAGGCAGCGTGCCCGGGAAGCTGGACGATCCAGACCTCCACGCCGTCTTGTTGTGCCCGAGCGAGTGTCATTATTTTCTCTGATGGCGCGTGCGATTTTTTGTGGGGGAGTGTAGTAGCGCGATCACGGCTACGGCCACGGCCGCGTAGCCGGCGGATACCCGGAATACGAACGGCGAAATCATGTATGACCGAACGGCGCAAGGAACCGTTCTCGAAGCAGTTGCTGGAGCGATCCGGTCGTGCGTATTCAGTCGACATCTTGCGAGAATATCGCGATACCGCCGGTCCGAATGACACGTGCTACGAAAGTCACACAAGATTCACACAGCGAGTGAAACCGGACAGGCATGAGACATCACAAGCACCAACGGGCGGAGTGGCCGGAGAAAAATGA
Organism: Burkholderia sp. WTPI3; assembly: GCF_021483755.1. Classification (NCBI taxonomy): domain Bacteria; kingdom Pseudomonadati; phylum Pseudomonadota; class Betaproteobacteria; order Burkholderiales; family Burkholderiaceae; genus Burkholderia; species Burkholderia sp. WTPI3. Next base: position 113,868 of record NZ_JAGIXF010000009.1, read on the forward strand.
TGTCGCCGGGACTTGAGATAGAGTATCCCGATTGCCGCTTCATCTTCCACCTGCCCGGGCATCTCGGCGGCAGTGCTGGCACCGGCCGCCGCTCCTGCATGCGGGCGCGTATCGCGCGTATCGCAATTCGCACGGCACACGGGCTTTCCGGTTGAAAGGGTGAGTTGCCGCACAGACGATTGCACAGACGGCGATTCACAATTTGACCGGTTGACCGATCTACCCCGGCCCGGTCAACCGTTTCCCCGCTCGCTCGCGCAGGAGCGGGGCTTTTTGGCCGCCCGACGCACGCAGGCCGCGTCGGCGCAACTGGACAGGCGTTCGGCAGGCTGCGTTTCGCGCCCCGGCATCCGTTCGCCTGCTCCACATGAATCGCTTTCCTCGTGTCCAAGCGATCGCTTGGGCCCATTGCCGGTCTGGGCCGGTGATGCCTTGATCCCGGCGGCGCGTCACTGCGCTGCCGGGATGTTTTTGCCCCCGAGCCTGTCGAGCCCCGGTTACGTAAAACACGTCGCGTGTTGCCGTCGGCTCAGCCAGCCTGCTCGACGCTGGTTTCCCACCCGTCGTATTCGCCGCCGAGCGAGCGTACTTCACGATTGATCGCGAGCGTATGGCGCGTGATGTCGGCCAGCGTCGTCGTGCCTTCGTGCGCAAACCGCACGGCCGATTTGCCGTCCTCGGTCGGTGCGACCGATTCGACCGGATAGCCTTTCGCTTCGGCCCAGTCGGCGAACTGGTGCGCGTCGCTCGGCTCCGGGAAGTACGCCCAGTGCATCACGCGTCGGTTCACGTCGCTCACGTCGCCTTGCTGCCGCAGCGCTTCGAGCACACGCATGTCGCGCATCAACTGCCAGTCGTCATCGGTCGGGTAGAGCGTGCGCCAGTACGTGTCCTTGTCCGGATCGTCCTGGTACGCGTATTGAAGCGCGTAGGTCGTCTGTTCGGCCAGCGAGTCGACGATCTCTGCCGCGGCTGCTTCGTCGAACGGTACGTAGAACATGAAATCCTGGTTGCCGTCGACGGTGATGCGACCAACCTGCACCCCGTCTTTCGCGATCACGGCGGCATCGAGCAGATCCTCGATCTTCGTGAGATCGGCGAACTCGTCGCCGCTCGGCAGGCCGTCGGGCGTCGGATGCGCAAGCGTGACGCGCACGCTGAGCAGTGCCGTGCGCGGATCGCTCTCGGCGATTTCCGCATAGCTGTTGTTGAAGCTGATGAAGGCCTGATGGTCGCCCATTCTGGCAGGGAAGGTTCCCCAGGCGTCGGTCATGTGTTTCTCCCGTGCACGATTGTCTGTTGACGGTTGCAAAGCGTCCCAATGTATCATCGAAAATCGCGTTGGCCGAAGATGCGCGCCTGATCGTGAGCCCGGGCATCCCGGGGCCGATCGAATTCGAGCGCTGGCGCACGTTGCGCAAGATAGCCGAGCGGCTTAACCGCATCGCGCCAGTATCCTGAACGACCGGGCTAAGAGACGGTGCGGTGGCGATTCCTTGCGGCTGATCCGGCAGGCCATGCATGCGAGTCCGGGGCGCACGCAACCTGACGCGCCGTGCGCGGCGGGCCGCAACAATTTCGAAGGAGATTGCGATGTCGATGTTTGCGGTGAATGGTGTCCGTATCGATCCGCTCAGCGCGCGAGTGACGCACGTGCGCTGGGCGGCCGTCAATCCGGCCGACCGGTCATGGGCCGCAACGCCGAGCGAAGCGGCGGTGGCGGAGGTGGCGCACGCGCTCGCGGCCGGCAACGACGTTCACGCGGTGTTCGACGAAGTCGACGCAACGGCGGTGGGACCGAAACTGAAGCGCGTGCTGTATCGAGACGCGTCGGAAGGCATCGAGCTCGACGTCGACGTGACGAACGAGTCGCGTACGTTGCGGGATCTTCCGCAAATCTGAACGGCGAGCGCCGGATCGCTGCAAATGCGGGCGCATGCGGTGCCAACGCACGCGAACTCTTGCACATTCGCCGCACGCCGATCGCGAGGAGTAGTATCGGGCAACCATCCTGCATCGTTGCCGGCCGTGTCGAACGGGTCGAAGCGAAGGCCGGCGCGCGCTACGTCGCGCCGACAACGAGCGAATAACGCAACCGCGCACGAGACCATGCCCAGATACTCCATCGCCCCGTTGGCCATCGCATCCTGCCTGGTGCTCGCGGCCTGCCAGACCGAAACCGTATCGCCGTCGCCCGAGACCGCATCGACAGCGGTTCCGGTATCGTCGTCGGCGGCGCCGATTCATGGCATGGGCCAGGTGCCGCATCTGGCCGGCCAGAGCCACTGGGCCGCCCACGAGTGCACGTCCGACGGCGCAGTCAAAGTGTGCAATTGATCGAGCGACCGACACGATGAGCGACGCAAGCGAAACGAACGATGCCGTCTGGCACGTCGACCCGGTCGCGGGAACGGTGACGGGCACATTGCCGGTGGTGCTGCCGGTCGACAGCCGCAGCTTCAGGCGAAAGGCGCTCGTCTGCGCGGTGCTCGCCGTATTGACCGCGTGCGGGTATGTGGCCGACGTGGCGCTGTGGCAGGTGGCGGCGCTGGCCGCGCTGCTGGCGCTCCTGAGTGGCGGCTTCTTCCTGATATCGCGCCGCAAGATGGCACTGCATGTCGATGAAACCGGCTTCAGGCTGGTGGGCTCGATGCGCGACAAACCGGTCACGCCGTGGCGCGACGTCACCGAATTCGGAATCGTCAGCGTCGCGGGAAACCGTTACATCGGCTACCAGTTCTCCGCGCATTCGCCGCGCACCAGGGTGCCGGGCGGCGTGATGCTGCCGATCAACCGGTTCGCGGACCTTCCGCTCGACGCGGTTGCCGCGTTGCTGGAGGCGTGCCGCCGGCAGTTCGGGGTGCGGGAAGATCGCGACGGTCGAGTGGACTGATTCCGGGGCGCAGGCGCAATCCCGTCGGCCTGTCGGCGAATAAAAAAATGTCGGCAGGCGTGTCGATTTCCGTCGGGCTCGTCCGTCGTAGGATCGGAGGCGTACGCATCGTGCGTCCGTCTCGCTTTCCTACACGACAAACCGACTGAAGGAGCGACACCCATGGCCACGTCCGTCAACCCGATCCCCGAAGGGATGCGTACGCTGACGCCGCACCTGATCTGTGCCGGCGCCGCAGCAGCAATCGACTTCTATAAACGTGCGTTCAACGCAAGCGAGCGGTTCCGCCTGCCGACGCCCGACGGCCGGCTCGCGCACGCATGCCTCGCGATCGGCGATTCGACACTGATGCTGGTGGATGAAATGCCCGAGCACGGCGCACTCGGACCAAAGACGCTGAAAGGCACACCGGTGTGCCTGCATCTATTCGTGCAGGACGCCGACGCGGCGATCGCACAGGCTGTCGCGGCCGGCGCGACAGTCACGATGCCGGCGACCGACATGTTCTGGGGCGATCGCTATGGGCAGGTCGAGGATCCGTTCGGCCACCGCTGGTCGATCGCCACGCACCAGCGCGATCTGACGCCCGAACAGATCGCGGACGCGATGGCGAGCGCACCGCCGTGCGGGGGGTGATCGAGCCGCATAAATCGTGCTGAACGGCGGGCGGGTGTGGCAGCACATGTCGGCACGTTCGTCGTCGGCCTTCCTGCGTCGCGTGCTGCATCGGGTGGTGCGATCGGAGGGGGCCGGCGTCTCAAGCTATGCGGTGCGATGCCGTAAACAGGGCGAGATCAATGATTCATCCAATCGCACCATGGCTCGAATTCTGTACGCGGGGTATCTCGCATTTGCGCTGTACCTGCTTTACCCGATGATCCACAACACGTTGAATTTCAGCATGGATTGCGTGCTGAGCGCGCTGCCGGGCGGCGATCGCGACATGCCCCAGCGTACGGCAAGCGGTGCGTCGACGTGGGGCAACCGGTGTGCCGCGGATACGCAACTTGTGGCGCGATCGCCCGATATCCATTGATTCGTGGATCGCCGCGACCCGAGCTTCCGCGTGCCGGCCATTCGGCCAGGTTGATTGGCGTGCGATGTACGCCGATCATTGACGACATCGCGAGCGAATATCGCATGCCGTCGGCACGCTGCACGCGAGCAGCGCTTGCGATCGCGTGCGCGGGATGGGTCAGTAGGAGGAGCGGTACGGCGTGCCCTGGTCGAAGCGGCTTTGCCAATGCGTGAGGTAGCGCGACGCGAGCTGCGGATTGTTCCAGACGACGATGACGTTCTCGGAGTTTCGGCTTGCCGCCGACGCACTGTAGTTGAACGAACCGGTCTCGACGTGTTCGGCATCGATCACGAGGTACTTGTCGTGGTGGATCGCATAGGCATCGATCGTGCGCGTCGGAATGCCCGCGTTGACGAGCAGGTTCAGCGCCTGCTTGCTGCTCTTCGCGCGATTGCCCTTGTCGTCCACGACGACCGCGACATTCACGCCGCGTCGCTTGGCCGCCAGCAGTGCGCGCGTGACGGGCGGCGACGTGAACGAGTAGGCGGCCACGCGAATCGAGCTGCGTGCGGCACCAATCGCCTTCAGCACGAGCGCTTCGGCACCGCCATCGGGCGAGAACGCCGATTCGACGACCTGCGTGGCCGGCGCTTCATGTGTCGGGGCCGGCAGCAGTTGCGCGATGTAGTCGATCGCCTGTTGCAACAGCGATTCGCTGTGCGTCTTGCCGAAGGCGGCGAACGGTGTGGCGAGCAGGGAGGCGGCGAGGCAGGTGGCGGCGAGGCGATTGCGCGACAACATCTTGGACAGCGAATAATTTCGAGACAGCGGGCCGTGAGTGTAACGCAGACGTGGCGGCGCGGTCACGCCAGAATGGGAATAGCCACGTTGCGTTGCGGCGTGCCGCGCCGCGTGCCGATGCAGCGATGTTCGTGACGTCGAGCGATATCAGTGCGGGGGCGATGATCGCGCCGATCGATTGATGGCGATGTCGTACGCGTGTATGTGCGCTTGGATCGCATACGGTCCGGGCATGACGAATGCGGATATGCGCGAATGCCGGTTGCGAGCGCTGCGCTGCCGACGTAGACGCTATACGCGCGATGTGCGCGCAGCGGGCGCTATGCGCCGGGCGTCATGCATCGAGCGGCCCGGCGTCTTCGCGCGTGATCCACCCGGGCCCGGGTTCCGGCTGCACGTCGTGCGCATCGAGCGGTTCGCCGCACGCCGAACACACCGCGACCGCATGCATCAACTGGCCACAGGTTCGATGGCGCAACTGCACCGGCGGCCCCTGGCCGTCGTCCTTCCAGCGGTCGCCCCATGTCATCAGTGCGAGCAGGGCCGGGTAGAGGTCGAGGCCCTTTTCCGTCAACCGGTATTCGAAGCGCGGCGGGCGCTCCTGATACGCGCGCCTGACCAGCACGCCTTCGTCGACGAGGCGTGCGAGCCGTTCGGCCAGCACGTGGCGCGTGAGGCCCAGTTGCACCTGGAACGCGTCGAAGCGGCGGCAGCCGAGAAAGGCGTTGCGCAGGATCAGCATGGTCCAGCGATCGCCGAGCACGGCGAGCGTGCGCGCGACCGAACAGTTCAGCGTACCGATGTCATCCCATTTCATGATCGAGTCTCGTGCGGCGGTTCGGCAAATGAGCGGACCGATTATAGAACCCGTCTTCGGTTGCGACGGGCGCGCGTTGCGTTGACAAGGCCGGCGCGGTTGTAAATAATGAGTTCCAATTTGGAACTTACTCGCGCGGCGACGCACTTTCAATCAGGAGACCACCCGATGAACCCACTTTCCCTGTCCGGTATCGAACTGCTGCGCGCGGCAGTGTCGGGCGACGTGCCCCTTGCGTCGATTTCCGAGACGATTCCAATGCGACCGCTGGGCGTCGAGCTCGGCTACGTGAAGATGTCCGCGCGCGCGGACGGCCGGCACCTGAATCCGCTCGGCGGCGTGCACGGCGGGTTCGCCGCGACGGTCCTCGATTCGGTCACAGGCTGCGCGGTGCATTCGATGCTCGACGCGGGCGTCGGCTACGGCACGGTCGACCTGCACGTGAAGATGCTGCGCCCGGTGCCGCGCGACGTCGACCTGATCGCGGAAGGGCGCGTGATTCACCTGTCGCGTTCGCTCGGCGTCGCGGAAGGCACGCTGAAGACGCCGGACGACAAGATCGTTGCGCACGCATCGGCGACGTGCTTCATCCAGCGGCCGCAATGAGGAGGCGGGCGGCGTCGGGCCGGCTCGACGGCCCGGCGCAATGCGAACGCGGCACGCGCGGGACGGTGCATACCTGTTGCTTGCCCGGCGGGCCGGCCGAAGGCGGCCTGTAAGCGTCCGCGTCGGCCATCTGAAGCGTTCGCTTCAATGTGATAGCGTTCCTGCTTTCCACCTCCCCGCGAAGGAACAGCATGGAATACCGCACACTCGGCGATTTAGGTATCGAGGTCAGCCTGATCGGTCTCGGCACGATGACGTGGGGCGAGCAGAATTCGGAGCGCGACGCACACGAGCAGATCGATTACGCGCTTGCGCAGGGCGTCACGCTGATCGACGCCGCGGAAATGTACCCGGTGCCTCCGAAGCCCGATACCCAGGGCCGCACGGAGCAATACATCGGTACCTGGCTCGCGCAGCATCGCGCGCAGCGCGACCGGATCGTGCTTGCGACGAAGATCGCGGGCCCGGCGCGGCAACCGCACAATCCGCGTCATATTCGCGGTGAAGGCAACCAGTTCGACCGCAAGAACCTGACCGAAGCGCTGGACGGCAGCCTCAAACGCCTGCAGACCGACTACGTCGACCTGTACCAGCTGCACTGGCCCGATCGCAGCACGACCACGTTCGGCCGCCCCGCGTATCCGTGGGTCGACGACACGTACACGGTGCCGATCGAGGAAACGCTGGGCGTGCTTGCGGAATTCGTGAAGGCCGGCAAGGTCCGCGCGATCGGCGTGTCGAACGAAACGCCGTGGGGCGTCGCGCAATTCCTGCGTGCGGCCGAGAAGCTCGGGCTGCCGCGCATCGCGAGCATCCAGAACCCGTACAGCCTGCTGAACCGCACGTTCGAGAACGGTCTGTCGGAATTTACGCATCGCGACGGGGTCGGCCTGCTCGCCTATTCGCCGCTCGCGTTCGGCTGGCTGTCCGGCAAGTACGAGAACGGCGCGCGCCCGGCCGGTGCACGCATTACGCTGTTCGAACGCTTCCAGCGCTACAGCAAGCCGCAGGCGGTCGAGGCGACGTCGCGCTACGTCGAGCTCGCGAAACGCCATGGGCTGTCGCCCGCGCAGCTCGCGCTGGCGTTCGTCAACAGCCGGCCGTTCGTGCGCAGCAACCTGGTCGGCGCGACGTCGCTCGAGCAACTGAAGGAGAACATCGGCAGCATCGACGTGACGTTGTCCGACGAGATCCTTGCCGAGATCGACGCGCTGCACGAACGGCAGCCGAACCCGGCGCCGTAAACGGCGTGGGGCCCGCGCGGCAGCGATGCCACGACGGGCCGCGTTGGACGCACGTGGCCGCCGTCGTTTGCGTCGTCAGCGCATCCCGAGCCGGGCACGCGCGACCAGCAGCGCGACGAGACTCAACACCGCGCAACCCATCAGATACAGCGCCGGCGACAACCGGTTGCCGGTCGCGCTGATCAGCCACGTGATCATGAACGGCGCGAAACCGCCGAACAGCGTGACGCCCGTGTTGTAGCTGACCGCGAGGCCGGTCGCACGGGTCTGCGACGGGAACAGCTCGGCCATCAGCGCCGGCAGCGCGCCGCAATACGTCGCTTTCAGCAGGCCGATCCAGATCAGCGCGGCGAGCATCGTCGCGAACGACGCGTGATGCGTGAGCCACACGAACGTCGGCCATACCGTGGCGAGCATCAGCACGGCCGCGGCCGTCATCACGCGAATGCGCCCGGTGCGATCGGACAGGTGACCGACGAGCGGCGTGACGAGCGTCAGCACGACACCAGTCGCGAGCGTCGCCGCGAAGCCGGTCGACGCCGGCAGTCCGAGCTGCTTGATCGCATACGTCGGCATGTACAGCACCATGTAGTTGATCGCGGTCGAGATCACGAGCACACCGATCGATAGCAGCACGCGCATCTTCTGGTCCGCGAACAGCTCGCGCACCGGTGCTTCGGAGCGCGCCTGCGTCTTGAACTCGACGCCTTCGTCGACATAGCGGCGAATGTAGAGCCCGATCGGACCGATCGCGAGGCCGAACAGGAATGGCACGCGCCAGCCCCAGCTTTCGAGCTGGGCGGTCGTGAGCGTCGACGTCAGCAATGCCCCGAACCCCGACGCGAGCAGCGTCGCGAGGCCCTGGCTCGCGAACTGCCAGCTCGACATGAAGCCGCGCCGCTGCGGGGCATGTTCGACGAGGAAGGCGGTCGAGCTCGCGAATTCGCCGCCGGCGGAAAAGCCCTGCATCAGCCGCGACAGCATGATCCCGAGCGGCGCGAGGATGCCGATCGATGCGTAGGTCGGCATCAGCGCGATCAGCAGCGTACCGACCATCATCATGCCGATCGACAGCAGCAGCGATGCCTTGCGGCCCGCACGGTCGGCGTAGGCGCCGAGCACGAAACCGCCGATCGGCCGAATCAGGTACGACAGCCCGAACGTGCCGAGCGTGAGCAGCAGCGACGTCGCCTCGCTCGTCGCGGGGAAGAACAGCTTGGCGATCGTTACCGCGAAAAAGCCGTAGACGATCAGGTCGAACCATTCGAGTGCGTTGCCGATCGACGCCGCGAAGATGATGCGCCGTATTTTCGCGGCGCTGGGGCTGGCGGCGTCCTGCGAGGTCAGGGTGGTCGTATTCATCGTGTGAGCATGTCCCGAGAAAGGGCGAAGCGCGTTACAGGGCGGCGCCGGCTGCGGCGGGCGCGGTGCGGCGAACGGGCGGCGCGGCATCGCCGAGATCCCAGAAGAGGCCGGCCATCATCTGCAGTCCCTCGCGCACGACGCTCGCGAGCAGATGCTCGTCGGGCGCATGCTGCGAACACGCCGGATACGAATGCGGAACCCATAGCGTCGGCAGCCCGAGCGTGTCGGCGAACACTTCGTTCGGCAGCGTGCCGCCGAGATTGGGCAGGATCGCGGGCTTCTTGCCGGTCGTGCACGCGAGTGACGCGACGGCCCAGCGTACCCACGGATCGTCCGGCGACAGGCGCGTCGCCGGTGCGCCGCGTTCGACGTCGATCTCGATGTCGGCGAAGCCATGCGCGTCGAGATGCGCACGCAGATGCGTGTGCAGCGCTTCCCAATCGGTGCCGACCACGAAACGCAACTGGCAGTGCGCATACGCGACGGGCGGAATCGCATTGACCGGATGTTCGGGATTGCCGGCCTTGAACGCGAGGATCTCGAACGTGTTCCAGCCGAACACGCGCTCCGCGGCGGACAGGCCGGGCTCGCCCCAGTCGGCATCGAGCGCCGGATCGCCGGGACCGCCGCCCACCGACAGGTCGGCGAGCGCCGTGCGCACGGCCGCCGGGATCGGCGGCGGGCGCAGCCCCGCGACGCGGATCGCGCCGCGCGCATCGACGAGGCATGCGAGCGCGTTGGCGAGCACGGTCGCCGGATTGCAGCAGCCCGCCCCAGCCGGAGCGCCATCGCGCGCGCGCAGGCTCAGCTTGAAATTGACCGCGCCGCGCGAGCCGAGGAATACGGTCGGACGTTCGGCGGCGATGCGCGGCCCGTCGGATGCGATCAGCACGTCGGCCGCGAGCGCGTCGCGCTCCCGGCGGCATAGCGCGTCGAGGCCCGGGGAACCGGTTTCCTCGCCCATCTCGATCAGCAGCTTCGCGTTGAAGCCGAGCCGGCCGCCGCGCGCGTCGAGCACGCTCGCCAACGCGGCGAGATTGATCGTGTGCTGGCCCTTGTTGTCAGCGCTGCCGCGGCCATACCAGCGATCGCCTTCGGCGGTCAGCGTCCACGGTGACAGCGGCGCGCGCCATTGCGCGTCGTAGCCGCGCACGACATCGCCGTGACCGTAGATCAGCACGGTCGGCAGGGCGTCGTCCTCGTGGCGCGATGCCAGCAGGAACGGGCCACCACCGTCGACGGGGTTGTCGACGATCCGCGACGTGAAGCCGAGGCGGGCGGCCTCCGGCGCGATTTCGTCGGTCAGGTAGGCGCGCAGGGCGGCGCCCGTACCGCTTTCCTGGCTTTCGGTGCGCAGGCCGACGCGGCGGCCGAGGGTCGTGAAGAACGCGCCCGATTCGAACTGGTTCAGCGCGTGCTGGATGGCGGCGGTACGGCTCAAGACGTGTCTCCTCTATCGTATTGCCGGCGCGCGCACGGTGCGCGCAACCGGGAGTGCGATCGATTCTAGAAAGCCGTTTTTTTTGTCACAATGATCGAATTTCGAACATTTCTTTGCCGAAAAGGCAAAGCTTGGCGGCCCGCAGTGGCACGGGGACAGAACGATGGCGGCTTTCCTGCATGGTCTTGCGCTGCGGTACTTCGTCGAAGTGGCGCGCACCGGGTCGATCAGCGACGCGTCCGCGCGACTGCACGTCGCCGTGTCGGCGATCAGCCGCCAGATCGCGAAGCTCGAGAGCGAGCTCGGCGCACCGCTGTTCGAGCGCCGGCCGCGCGGGATGGCGCTGTCGGAGGCGGGCGAACGGCTGCTCGGCTTCGCGCAGCGCAGCCTGCTGGAGGCCGAGCACGTGATGAAGGAAATCGGCGGGCTCGAGGCGCTGCACGGCAGCCTGCTGAAAATCGCCTGCTCGGAAGGGTTCGCGATCGATTTCCTGCCGGGCGCGCTCGCGAGCTTCAAGGCGCGCCATCCGGGTGTCGATTTCTCGGTGTGGGTCGTGTCGCCGGCGGATGCGACGCGGCGCGTACGCGACGGCGATGCCGATATCGGGCTGACGTTCAGTCTCGCGCCGGAGCAGGGCGTGCGCGTCGAACATACCGAACGCGCGCCGGTCTTCGCGCTCGTGCGGCACGACCATCCGCTCGCGGCGCGCGAGTCGGTGTCGCTCGCCGATGTCGCGCGGCACCCGCACGTGCTGCCCGAGGCCGGCACGACGGTGCGCCAGCTGATCGACATCGCGTGCGTACTCGAGGGGTTGATGCTCGAGCCCGAGCTGACCAGCAACAACACTGCGGTGATGTATCGCTACGCGCAGCGCACCGGGGCCGTGATGTTCACGGGCCTGCTGTCGGTGCGGGACCGTTTCGACGCGGACGGCTTCGTTATCGTTCCTGTTTCGAACCCGCAGTTGCGCGAGCGCAGCATCCAGGTGCAGACCATGGCGGGGCGCGATCTGCCCGCGTCCGTGCGCGCGTTTCGCGACCATCTGGTCGACGTGATGAGCGCCGCATCGGCGCCGCCGGTTGCCGCGTGCGGCCCGGGACGCCCGGGCGTGAGATAATCGTGAATCCGCCTTCCGTGCCCGTGCGGCTCGTCGAGCCGCATCGCCCCTGTTCGACGCCAAATTGAAGAACCTGATTGTCACCCTCGATCGCGCCGGCGAGTTCGACGAGATCATCGACGTGCGTACGCCGCTCGAGTTCGCCGAGGACCATATCCCCGGCGCGCTGAACGCGCCCGTGCTCAGCAACGAGGAGCGCGTGATCGTCGGTACGATGTACCGGCAGGTATCGCCGTACGAAGCGACGCGTGTCGGCGCGGCAATGGTTGCACGCAACATCGCGCGTCATCTCGACACCACGTTCGCCGACCGGCCGCGCAACTGGCGGCCGCTGATCTACTGCTGGCGCGGCGGCAAGCGCTCGGGCTCGATGACGACCTGGTTCAACCTGATCGGCTGGCAGGCGCGCCAGCTCGACGGCGGCTACAAGGCGTACCGCCAGTCGGTATGTGCGACGCTCGACACGCTGCCGACGCGGTTTCGCTACATCGCGCC
>NZ_JAGIXF010000090.1:0-22135 GCF_021483755.1 Burkholderia sp. WTPI3
GGGGGGTGAGGCGGTCGAGCGGCGGCTTGTGGGAGGGCGGGGCGCGGAGCGGGGGGGCGTATCCGCATGGTGCGCGGGGCGGGGAACATGTGGCGCCGGGGCCGACCGGCAAAACCGGCGACGGCGGGAAGCTCGCCGAGCGTGTCGGCGGCCGGGTCGAGATTCGCTATCCGCAGCCGGCCGCGTGGATGCCGGTATCGCGCGTGCCGCTCGGCGACGACCGGTTCGGCGTGTTTCCGCATCTGCTCGATCGCTACAAGCCGGGCATCATCGGCGTCACCCGCCACGGCAGGCGGTTTGCCAACGAATCGAATTCGTACCACGACGTCGGCGCGGCGATGATCGACGCATGCAGAGGCGACACCGAGACGGCGATGTGGCTGGTCTGCGATCACGCGACGATCCGCAAATACGGGTTGGGCTTCGCGAAGCCCGCGCCGGTGCCGCTCGGGCCGCTGCTGCGCAACGGCTATCTCGTGAAGGGCCGCACGCTCGCGGAGCTGGCGCGGCAGGCGGGCATCGACGCCGCGAATCTGGAAGCGACGGTGCGGCGCTACAACGAAGGCGCCGTGCGCGGCGAGGATCCCGAGTTCGGCCGCGGCACCACGTCGTTCAACCGCTATCTTGCCGATCCGGACCATCGCCCGAACCCGTGCGTGGCGCCGCTCGGCGCGGGCCCGTACTACGCGCTGAAAGTCCTGATGGGCGATCTCGGCACCTTCGACGGCATTCGCACGAACGTGCACGGCCAGGTGCTCGCCACCGACGACCGGCCGGTCGCGGGCCTGTATGCGGTCGGCAACGACCGCGCCAGCATCATGGGCGGGAACTACCCGGGCGCGGGCATCACGCTCGGGCCGATCATGACGTTCGGCTATCTGAGCGCGCGCCACATCGCGGGGCTCGTCGATCCGGTGCCTGCCGCTGCCGCAACGCACCGCGCCGCCGCGCGCGCGACCGCCTGAATCCGGAGCACACCATGAATCCGTCCAAAACCTTCATCGACCACCGCATCTATACGATCCGTCCGCGCGGCATGGCCGAATTCCTCGACATCTTCGACCGTCATGCGATGCCGATCCAGGTGAAGTACCTCGGCCCGCCCGTCGGGTTCTACACGAGCGACATCGGCGCGCTGAACCAGGTCGTGCACTTGTGGGGCTACGACAGCATTGCCGACTACGACACGCGGCGCACCGCGCGGGATGCCGACCCGGAGTGGCCGGCCTATTTGCAGGCGTCCGGCCATCTGATCGTCGCTCAGGAAAGCCGCATCATCCGCCGCGTCGATTTTCCGAGCCTCGCGTATTTCACGCGCTGAGCGCACCACGATGAAACCGGGAGATCACATGGTCAATACGCGTGTGGCAATCGTGACGGGCGGGGCGGACGGTATCGGCTGGGCATGCGCGAAGCGGTTCGCCGAAGACGGCTATCGTGTCGCGATCGCCGACCTGAACGGCGAGCGTGCGGCCCGGCGGGCCGCCGAACTCGGACCGCGGCACGTCGGAGTGGGCGGCGACGTGGCGAGCGAAAACGAGATGGTCGCGTTGATGCGCACCGTCGTCGGGCGCTTCGACCGGATCGACGTGCTGGTCAACAACGCGGGGATCGGCGAGCAGAATGCGCCGACGCTCGAGCAATCGTCGGCAGCATTCGATCGCTTGCTGTCGGTGCACGTGCGCGGCACGTTCCTGGCGAGCCGCGAAGCCGCCCGCGTGATGCTCGCGCAACGCACCGGCGCGATCGTCAATCTGAGCTCGATCGCCGGCCAGGGCGGCATTCCGACGCGCAACGCGTACGGCGCCGCGAAGGCCGCCATTGCATCGCTGACGCGCTCGATGGCCTGCGAGTGGGCGCGCCAGGGTGTGCGCGTGAACGCCGTCGCACCCGGCTACGTGGCGACCGAACTGGTCGATACGCTCGCGCGAAACGGGCAGTTGAACCGGGCGGCGATCGAACGCCGGACACCGCTCGGGCGCCTCGCCGAGCCCGACGAGATCGCCCGCGCGATTGCGTTCCTGGCCTCGGACGCGGCGAGCTACATCACCGGCACCGTGCTGAACGTCGATGGCGGCTGGCTCGCCTACGGCGCAGCGGATTCGGCGGCCGGCTGACGTGTCCCGCCCGCCCGGACGGGGCACCGACAATCAAACAATGGAGACAGCCGTGCCGCCGGCAGCGTAAGCGCTGCGACACGCACGGCATACAGGAGACACATGATGACAACCCCGACCCGGACGCTCGACGTGCAGTCGTTCATCGACGCCGAGCGCTTTTCTCCCAGCCAGTGGCTGATTCTGGTCCTGTGCTTTCTGGTCGTGGCCGCCGATGGCTACGACACCGCCGCGATCGGCTTCATCGCGCCCGCGCTGGTTCACGACTGGGGCATCGCGCGCGGCGCGCTCGGCCCGGTGATGAGCGCCGCGCTTGCCGGCCTCGGCATCGGTGCGCTCGCCGCCGGCCCCTGTGCCGACCGGCTCGGCCGCAAGACGGTGCTCGTGCTGTCGGTGGCGTGCTTCGGCGGCTGGAGCATCGTGTCGGCGCATGCGCAATCGATCGGCGAGTTGACCGCGTTCCGTTTCCTGACCGGGCTCGGGCTCGGCGCGGCGATGCCCAATGCCGTCACGCTGATGTCCGAATACGCGCCTGCACGGATCCGCAGCTTCGCCGTCAACGCGATGTTCTGCGGCTTCTCGGGCGGGCTTGCGGTGGGCGGCATCGCGTCGGCGTGGCTGATTCCGCATTTCGGCTGGCAAAGCGTGCTGACGGCGGGCGGGGTCGGGCCGATCGTGCTTGCCGTGGCGCTCGTCGCGTGGCTGCCGGAGTCCGCGCAGTATCTCGCCGCCCGCCACGGCAAGCACGACCGCATCGCGCGGATTCTCGCCCGGATCGCACCGCGCGAGCGTTTCGACGACTGCACGTTCGTGGCTGCCGAAGCGCGCAAGGAAACCGAAGGCGGTGCGTCGGCGCTCGCGCTGGTGCTGTCGGGCCGGTTCCGTTCGCGCACGTTGATGCTGTGGGCCGCGTACTTCATGGGCCTCCTGATCTACTACCTGCTGACCAACTGGATGCCGACGCTGTTTCGCGACGCCGGCTTCGGCGCGGAGGGCGGTGCGCTGATGACGTCGCTGTTCCCGCTCGGCGGCGTGCTGGGCAATCTGTGCGCGGGCTGGTTGATGGATCGCTTCAACGCGAACCGGACGATCGTCTGCACCTATGTCGCGGCGGCCGCGCTGGTGCTCGTGGTGAGCCGCACGATCGGACATGCCGCGTGGCTCGGCACGCTGACGCTCCTGTGCGGCACCGTCGTGACGGGTGCGGTGACGTCGATGTCGGCCTATGCGGCGAGCCTGTATCCGACCCGTTGCCGCGCCACCGGCGTTGCATGGATGCTCGGCGTCGGACGGATCGGCGGCGTGGCCGGCGCGTTTCTCGGCGCGCTGCTGATGGGCTGGGGCTGGCATTTCGGCGACGTCTTCAGCCTGCTCGCGGTGCCGTCGCTCGTGGCGGCCGGTGCGGTGTACCTGATCGGCAGTCGCCACGTGGAAGCGGGCGAGCCGGAGCGCGCCGCGGGGCCGGTGGTCCAGCAGCACTGACGGCGGCAGCGCGCGAAGGTTCGCGAACTGAGCGAGGCCGCGACCGGCAAGAAGGGGCATGAACGCTCGCGCGCAACGGGCCGCGATGGACGGTGCCGCGGGTTCGAAGGCTGAGATAGGCGCGGAACTGGAGTGGACGACCGGCTAGTGTCGCGAGTTGTAAATTCGTTTCATTAATCGGCTTCGCTGCCAGCAGTGACGAAGCGCTGCTTGAAGAGACGTTCGGACTCGCGCAAACCGTCGTCAGTGAGGCTGACCGATTTCGTCTTGTTGACGCAATCTTGGATGAGGCCGCGTTCAAGGAGTCGGTTGAGTGCGTCCCAATCGAAGCTTTTCCAGGCGCGGTTGCGGTCATGCAAGGTCAAATGGAGAAGCGCGAGGACGGCATCGTCAATCGCAGCCGTGTCGATGTTCATGGCGTTCATCCCGAATTCGTTCAGACCCGTGCGCAAAACCGTTCGAGGCTCGCGAGAATCTCATCGGCCGGTTTGCTCCAGGCGAACGGCCGAGGATTCGCGTTATAGACGTTGAGGTAATGCCGGATCGTCTCTTCAGCTTGCCGTGTCGAACGATGCGTGCCACGTCGAATATCCTTCTCGGCCAGCGTGGCAAACCAACGTTCCACCTGATTGAGCCACGATGCGCACGGTGCAAGATAAGGACGAGCATGAACGTAGCGTGACCTGCTGCGCCGGCGCGGCCTGCGCGCGCCATGCCGGCGCGTTCGTCAGCCGTGGGCGCTGTCGCAGGTCGAGCGATGCGCGGCGGTCGCGGGCGACGTGCCCGTCGACGCCGCGTCGCGTCGCGCGACGAACTTCGCGATGCGCCAGCCGAATACGATGGCCGGGCCGAGCGTCGTGCCGGGACCCGGATAGGTGCCGCGGAAGATCGACGCGAGATCGTTGCCGCACGCGAACAGGCCGGGAATCACGCGCCCGTCTACGTCGACCACCTCGCCGTTTTCCGTGCCGCTCAGCCCCGCGCTGCACGCGAGATCGGCGGGCCATACGGTCACGGCATAGTAGGGCCCGGCGCCGATCGGGCGAATGCACGGGTTCGGCTGTTGCGCCGGGTCGCCGTTGAAGCGGCTCATCGGGCTGCCGCCGCGCTGGAACGCCGGATCCTCGCCGTTGGCCGCGTCGCGGTTGTAGGTCGCGACGGTACGCGCCAGGCCGTTCGCATCCACCTGCAATTTCGCCGCCAGCTCGGCCAGCGTCGCGCCCTTGACCAGATAGCCGGCACGCTCGAACGCCGCGATGCGCGCCGCGCTGCGCGCCGGCATCAGCAGGCCGAGGCCATAGGTCCGGATGAACGCCGCATCGACGATCAGATGGGCCGGCACGCTGGGCCCGTTACCGCTGTCGCGCAGCATGCCCATCACGAAGTCGTGATACGAGTCCGACTCGTTGACGAAGCGCTCGCCGCGGCTGTTGACCGCGATGAGGCCGGGCTTCGCGCGATCGAGAATGATGTGCGGCCAGATACTGTCGCCGTCGCCGCCCGGGGCTGCGCCCGGGGCGCGACGGATCGAGCACGGCATCCACAGCCCCGGGCTGTCGCCGCCGTTTTCGACCCGCGCATTGACGCGCTGCGCGCGGTCGACGCCGTCGCCGGTATGCGTCGCCGGCGACAGCGACAGCGGCCGGGCCGCGGCGGGGAAGAACTGCTGGCGCAGCGACGGATGGCGCGTGATGCCGCCGGTCGCGAGCACCACGCCGCGCCGCGCGCCGATTCGCCTGCGGCCGCCGTCCGGCGTCGTGACGATGGCGCCGGTGACGCGGCCGTCGTCGCGTACCAGTTCGAGCAGTGGCGTGTCGAAGCGAATCTCGACCTGGCGCTTGAGCAGGCTGTAATAGAGCCGCGCGGCGAGCGCGTTGCCCATCACGAGCTGCGTGCCGCGCGGAAAACGCAGGCGGTCCATCGCATAGCGGCCGACGACCGCGATCGTGCGTTTGAAGTTCGCGGCCGATGCGAACGGCGCGAGCAGCGCATTGAGGTCGGTGCGCGCGACCATCATCCCGCCGAGCCCCATGAACTCCTTGCGCGGCGGGCGCACGCGCGCGAACGCGCGGCCGAGCACGCGCGCATCGAACGGCGCGGGCACGAGCGCCCGCCCGCCATAGGCCGCGCCGGGGCCGTTCACGTAATCGGGATGTGCGGCGGCGGCGACGAACTTGACTTCGCTGATGCGCGCGAGCTCGTCGATCGCATCGGGGCCGCTTTGCAGGAAGGCTTCGCGCGCGTCGTCGCCGCCGCGTGCGCCGACCACCGACTGCAGGAAGCGGCGCGCATCGTCGACGCTGTCGGGCACGCCCGCATCGACGCTCAGGCGGGTGCCAGGCACCCACGTCGTGCCGCCCGACGTGGACGTGATGCCGCCCACCGCGGCCGTTTTTTCGCAGACGAGGACCGCAAGCCCCTCGTGATGCGCGACGAGCGCGGCGGTCATGCCCGCCGCCCCCGCGCCGAATACCAGCAGGTCTACTTCCTCGTCCCAGTCCTGTTGCATCGCACCCATGTCCACGTCTCCTTCATGTCGTTCCGCCGCGCGCCCGGATTCGACGCGCGGCGGAAAAGGCTTCGATAATTGTGGAATGTTATTCCAATAAATAACAAAGTGGAATAGTGTTCCATAAATTAGGCGAAGCGGCGTGCGGTTGCGTTCAGAAGCGGTGCACGATGCCGACGCCGGCCGCGAACTGGCTGCGCGTGGACGACGGCGCCGAGTTGAAGCCGTCGCCGAGCGTGGCGGTCGCGTCGATGATGTTGCCGCTGCCCGCGGTGCCGAGCGTGCTGCCGTTCGAACGCTGGTACGCCTCGAGCGCGTAGAGCCCGGTGCGCTTCGACAACGCGTAGTACTGCGACAGGTTGAACTGCTGATATTGCGCGGCGTTCGTGATGCCGTTGGCCTTCGTGGCGCGCGTGAAGCTGTAGCCCGCGCCGAGATCCCACGCCGTGGCCGGTTTCCAGTGCAGCACGACGCCGCCGGTATTGAAGATCGCCGTTTCGGCGAACTTCGAGCCGGCGCCCGGGATGTACTGCACGTTGGAGTAGGTCGCGGACACGTCCCACGCGTTGTTGATCGCATAGCTCGCGCCGACCGCGAAGCGCTGCTGTGCCTGCGCCGTCTGGTAGCCGTTCGTGAGGGCGGACACGCCGTCCTGCGCGCCGTTGTTCGACGTCGTCGAGTTCGCGCCGAATGCGCCGCCGCCCGATGTCGAGTTGTTGATCCGCGAGAAGCCGGCCGCCATGCCGATCGGGCCGTTCGCATACTGGATCGCGGCGGTCCACGTCGAGCCGGCATTCAGGCTGCCCGCGACGCCGCCGAGCGAATACGAACCGCCGAACGTGAAGCCGTACAGCTTCGGCGACGTGTATTCGATGGTGTTGTTCGCGCGATAGAGGGTGTCGAGCCCGTCGATGTCGCCCGGATGGGCGCCGAAGAAGCCGGTCAGCCAGTTGGTCGGGCTGTACGGGGACAGCAGCTGGTAGTACGACGCATATTGCCGGCCGAACGTCAGCGAGCCGTAGGCGGGATTCGTGAAGCCGACCCAGGCCTGGCGCCCGAACATCGCGTCCGTATATTGCTGGCCGCCGGTCGCGGAGTTGATACCCGACTCGAGCACGAAGACGGCCTTGGTGCCGCCGCCGAGATCCTCCGTCCCGCGCACGCCGAAGCGGCTGCCGGCCCAGACCCCCGTCACCATCTTCACCGACGCGTGGCCGCCGGCCGTGGAGCCGAGCGTGGTCTGACTGCTTTGATAGGCGATTCCGTTGTCCACGACGCCGTAGAGCGTGACGCTCGACTGCGCGAACGCCGGTGCGGCGACGAGCAGCGCGGCGCCGGCCGCAACGAGTCGGGGGGAGGTACGACAGGAATTCATGGATTGTCTCCGGATTGTTGTGATGAGGCAGGCACGCACGGCGGCGCGGCACGCCGCGTCGCCGGTCATGCGGGGGAAAACGATTCGACTGGCTTCGACGAGGCGCGCCGCGCACGGCGCTCGCGCCCCGCCAGCACGCGCTCAGGCGGCGGTATCGATCAGGAATGCGACCATCCGGTCGCAGACCCGCGCGAACATCTGCGTGCCCGTGACGGTCCGGCAGCCGCGGGCACGCGCCGCTTCGACGAACGGCGTGAGCGGCGGCTTCGTGACGACGTCGCCGACGAACGTGGTGGCCGGCACGCGCGACACGTCGACGGGCAGCGGATCGTCCGCCCGCATGCCCATCGGCGACGCATTGACGATCACGTCGAACGATTCGGGCGCGACGTCCGCGGCGGCGACGCGCACCGTGCCGCGTTGCAGTGTCGCCAGCCGGTCGACCAGCGACGCGGTGCGGGCGGCATCGTTGTCGCGCACGTCGAGCGACGCGACGCCCGCCATCACCAGCGCATGGCCGATCGCCGAGCCTGCGCCGCCCGCGCCGACCAGCAGCGCGCGCTTGCCGCGCAGGTCGCAGCCCGCATCGCCGAGCGCGGCGACGAAGCCGGTGCCGTCGAACATGCCGCCGTGCCAGCCGCCGTCGGCGGTGCGGCGCAGCGTATTGGCCGCGCCGAGGAACGCGGCTTCGTCGGACAGGCTCGTGCAGAACCCGGCCGCGCTGAATTTGTGAGGCACCGTGATGATCACGCCGTCGACGTTGCGCATCGGCGTGATGCCCGCGAAAAACGCCGCGAGATCGTCCGGCGCGACGTGCGCGGGAACGACCAGCGCGTCGAGTCCGGCCTCGCGCAGCGCGGCCGTCACGCCTTTGGGCGAACGGACCTGCGCGATCGGATCGCCGACGATGAAGTGGACGCGGGTCGCACCGCTCAGGCCTTCGTCGAGCGAAACCGGGGTGGTCGGGGTCAAGGGGGCAGTCATGCTGTTTTCATCTCCTGGGTGGAACCGGCCTCGTTGTGTACGATGCCGAGCAATTTCGCCTGGGTGGCGGTGTCCTGTTCGAGCGCGACCGCGCTGCTTTCGTGCGCGACGCGACCGTTGACGAGCACGTATGCGCGATCGGCGATCGGCAGCACCATGTCGGCCTGGTGCTCGACGATCACGACGCTCGCGCGCTCGCGCAGCTTGACGACCGCGTCGAGCACTTCCTGCACGACGGCGGGGGCGAGTCCTTCGAACGGCTCGTCGAGCAGGATGGCCTTCGCCGGCGCCATCAGCGCGCGCGCGATCGCCACCATCTGCCGCTCGCCGCCGGACAGGTGTTCGGCGCGCGCCTCCTTGCGCGTCGCGAGGCGCGGGAACAGCGCGAACATCTCGTCGACGCTCGCGCCGCCCTTGCGAGCGGCGAGCCGCAGGTTTTCGGCAACCGTGAGGTTGGGGAACAGCCGGCGGCCCTCGGGCACCATCGCGAGGCCGAGACGATTGATCTCGTGCGCGGGGCGCCCGGTGATGTCGTGGCCGTCGAACACGATGCGTCCGGCCGTGATGTCGGCGACGCCGGTCGCGGCGCGCAACGTCGTCGTCTTGCCGACGCCGTTGCGGCCGAGGATCGCGATCACTTCGCCTTCGTGGAGCGTGAGGTCGATGCCGTCGAGGATCGTGTTGCCGGTGTAACCGGCTTTCACGCCTTCGAGGCGCAGCAGCGGGCGTCGCGCCGGCGCGGTTTCCTCGTGCAGCGCGCCGCGTCGGGCCGCCAGCCGCGCATCGACCGGCCGCTCGCCCTTCGCGTGGCCGAGATAGGCTTCGACCACCTCGGGATGGCGCGCGACTTCGGCCGGCGAGCCGTCCGCGATCAGCCGGCCGCGATGGAGCACGCTGACGCGATCGGAGATCGTCAGCACGCGATCGATGTCGTGCTCGATCAGCAGCACCGCATGATGGTTCGCCAGCTCGCGGATGATCGCCGCCACGCGCACGCGATCGGCTTCGGCAAGCCCCGCGAGCGGTTCGTCGAGCAGCAGCAGGCGTGCGCGGGTCGCGAGCGACAGCGCGATTTCGAGCAGGCGCTGTTCGCCATGCGACAGGCTTTCGCAGCCGTGCGCCGCACGCTCGTCCAGCCCGACCGCCGCGAGCAGCGACCAGGTCAGCGCATTCTGTTCGCCGAGCGTGTGCGCGTCGCGCCACATGCCGAGGCGATCGTGCTGTGCGGCCTGCACCGCCACGCGCACGTTCTCGAACACGGTGAGGTTGCGGAACACGCTGAGGATCTGGAACGAGCGGCTCATGCCGAGCCTCACGCGGCGAAACATCGCGAGCTTCGTCACGTCCCGGCCGTCGAACGTGATCGTGCCGGCCGTCGGCGACAGCACGCCCGTCAACATGTTGAAGAACGTGGTCTTGCCCGCGCCGTTCGGGCCGATGAAGCTGTGCAGCCGGCACGGCTGGACGTCGAGGTCGATCTGGTCGGCGGTCACGAGCGAGCCGAAACGTTTCGACAGCCCGCGCACGCTCAGCACGGGCTTGCCGGAATCGGTGTCGATGCCGCCTGCGCGATACGGCGCGATCGTGTCGGGGCGCGCCGGAATCGTGTCGCGCACGAGGGTCCAGCGCGGGCGTCGCAGCAACCGCTGCACGATGCCGTGGATGCCCTCGGGCGAGAAGAACGCGAACGCGATGATGATCGGCGCGAAGATCAGCCACCAGTGCTCGGTCAGGCTGCTGAGCTTGTCCTCGAGCAGGATGAACGCGATCGCGCCCCACAGCGGCCCGAGAAACTGGTGGACGCCGCCGAGCACGGTCATCAGCAGGCTGTCGCCCGCGTGCTCCCAGCTCAGGTTGTTCGCATACGCGCCCTGCAGCATCAGGCACAGCAGGCCGCCCGCGTAGCCGATCACGGCGGCCGAGATCACGAACGCGCGCAGCTTGAGCCGGTATGTGTCGTAGCCGAGGCTCGCCGCGCGCTGCTCGTTGTCGCGCAATGCCTGCAGCGCCCGTCCGAACGGTGCGTGCACGAGGCGCCACAGCAGATACGCGATGGCGATCACCGTCACGCACGCGAACACGTGGAAGCCGGCGGTCGTCGGGAAGGTCGGGCGCGGCACGTTCTGCAGGCCGTTTTCGCCGCCGGTCACATCGGTCCACTTGAACGCGATCTCGAACGCGATCTGCGAACAGGCGAGGGTGAGCAGCGAGAAATACAGCCCGCGCCGGCGCAACACGATCGCGCCGATCAGCGCGGCCAGCACGGTCGTCACGATCACGCTGGCCGCCAGCGCGAGCAGCTCGTTGCCGAGCACGCGCAGCAGCGACACGGCGACCAGGTACGTGGCCGTGCCGAAGAACACCGATGCGCCGAACGGCACGAGGCCCGTGTATGCGACCAGCAGGTTCACGCCCATCCCGTAGAGCGTGTAGATCGCGATCTGGGTCGCGCGCTCGAGCGGCGTGCCGGTCGCGGTGAGCGCGAGCGACACGAGAACGAGCGCGGTGGTCAGCACCGCCACCGGGTGGCGGGTCAGATAGTCGAGTTTCATTCGAAGCGCTCCCAGCGTTCACCAAACAGCCCGCGAGGGCGCACGAGAAGGACGAGTGCCATCAGCACGTACATGGCGACCGACGAACCCTCGGGAAAGAACTGGACGGCCAGCGCGGTCACGATGCCGACCAGCAGGCCCGCGACCACGGCACCGGCGAACGAGCCGAGCCCGCCGATCGTCACGATCACGAACGCGGGCATCACGGCGGTCGTCGCCATCCCGGGCGTGACCGTGACGAGCGGCGCGGCGAGCACGCCGGCGGCGCCCGCGAGCAGCGCGCCGAGCGCGAAGGCGCCGGTCAGCACGCGCGGCAGGTTGATGCCGAGCAGCCCGACCATTTCCGGATCGCGGCTGCCGGCGCGCAGGATCCGCCCGTACGGCGTGTAGTTCATGAACCACCACAGCGCGACGAGGATCGCGACCGTCGCGGCGAGCACGAACAGCCGGTACTTCGTGATCAGCAGCGGCCCGTACACGATGAAGCCGTCGAGCATTTCGGGCGGGCTGAACGGCAGCCCGCCCGCGCCCCACACGAGGCGCACCAGCGCGGTGAGCAGCAGCGATAGCGCGAACGTGACGATCAGGCCGAGCAGCGGCTCTTTTCCATACAGGCGCCGGATGAACACCACTTCGATCAGCACGCCCACCGCCGCGACGAGCACCGGCGCGAGCACGACGGCGGCCCATCCGAATCGGGTCGACAGCGCGATCGCGAAATACGCGCCGAGCGCGAAGAGCGCGCCATGGGCGAAATTCACGATGCCCAGCAGCCCGCAGATGATCGACAGTCCGATCGCGAGCAATACATAGAGGAATCCCAGCACCAGTCCGTTGGCGACCTGGGACAACAACATTTCAGCCATGCCCTTACTCCAGAATGCGGCTCGCCGCCGCCGCGCCGCGGCCCGTGTGACGGGCGAGCGGCGGGCCGCGACGCGCGCGGGATACGCTTGGGGCCGTGTCGATTCGCGCGCCGCCGCGGCGGCGGCGCGCGGGCTCAGCGCGCGGCCATCCTGCAGCCGATCTCCTCGCGCGTGCCGAACAGACGGTCGAGGTCGGCGGGGTTCTGCGGCACGACGGAGATCTGGTCGAGCCAGTCCCATTTGTCGGTGATCCGGTCCTTCACCTTGAACACGCTCCAGCGCCGCAACAGCTGGTGGTCCCACGGGCGGAAATACGCGGGGCCGCTGCCGTCGCTCATCTGAATGGTCTCCAGGCTCTGCACGATGTCCGCGCCGGACGTACTCTTCGCGTGGTTGATCGCCTGCAGCAGCGCGCGCGCCGTGAACCAGCCGATCCAGGCCTTGTCGGCCGGCGGCTTGCCGTACTTCGCCGTGTACTTCCTGACGAACGCGACTTCCTCCGGCGAATGGCCCGGCGAGCTGAAATGCCACGGCTTGCCGTAATAGCCGGTCGCGGCATCGGCGTTGATCGACCACAGATCCGAGTCGCCGATGATCGGGCACGCCACCGGGATCCGGCCTTTCATGCCCATTTCCGCGTATTGCTTCAGGAACGTCGACAGGTCGCCGCCCGGCAGCCCGAGCAGCACGACGTCGGGTTTGGACTGGCGGATCTTCAGGATGAACGAGCTGAAGTCGGTGGTGTTGAGCGGCGTGACGTCCGCGCCGGTGATCGAGCCGCCCGACTGCTTCAGCAAATCCGACATCGCCCGCTGAATGTCCTGCCCGTACGCATAGTTCGCGACGAGGAAGTGCCATTTCTTGCCGATCGCGAGCAGCGACGGCGCGAGCGCGCGGCAAGCGACGGGCGTCGGGCTCAGCACGCGGAACGTGTACGGGTTGCAACTGCTGCCGGTCAGCTCGCGCGCGGCGGCGTTCGGCGCGATGTAGGGCGTCCTAGTGGTCTGCGTCAAACAGATTGCATCTTATTCAGTTTGGCCCTGGCACGCGTGACTTTCGCGAGGATGTCGGAGGCTTTTGCTGTCCAGATGAATGGTTTCGGATGACGATTGTGCTTCTGCACGTACTGTTCGATTGTGCTGACCAATTCGGGTACCGAGCGGAACGCCGCACGTCGCAACTGGTTCACTGATAAGTCACGAAAGAAGCGTTCGACCATGTTGAGCCAAGAGGCACTGGTGGGCGTGAAATGCATGTGGAATCGCGGGTGCTTGGCAAGCCATGCCTGTACCTCGGGGTGCTTATGGGTTGCATAGTTGTCAGCGATCAAATGCAGCTCCTTGTCCTTGGGCGTGTTGCGATCGATCTTGCGCAAGAAGCTCAACCACTCCTGGTGACGATGTTTAGTCTGGCACTGGCCAATGACACTGCCATCGAGCGTGTTCATCGCGGCAAACAGCGTCGTCACACCATGGCGCTTGTAATCGTGCGTCATCGTTTGAGCGCGACCTCGCTTGAGCGGCAAGCCCGGCTGGGTCCGATCAAGTGCCTGGATCTGGGACTTCTCATCGCAGCACAGGACCAAGGCGTGCTCCGGGGGATCGAGATACAGCCCGACGATGTCCTCGAGTTTCTCGGCAAAGTGCTTGTCGTTCGATACCTTGAAGCTCTCTAACCGATGCGGCTTGAGGCCATGCGCCTGCCAGATGCGCCGCACGCTCGCCTCACTTATGCCGGCCACCGCTGCCATGCTGCGTGTGCTCCAATGCGTCGCGTTATCCGGACGTTGCTGCGTCGTCAGTGCCACAACGGTCTTGACCTTGCGCGCGGAGATCTTCGGCTTGCGCCCGGGTCGCGTCTCATCCCGCTCGATCCCCGTCACACCGTCAGCTATAAAGCGAGCGCGCCAGCGTGCGACCGTGCCTCGCCAGATAGCCAGGTCCGCACTGATCTCTTTATCTGTCTTTCCCTGCGCTGCGAGCAAAATCATCTTGGCGCGCTCAGCCAGTCGAACCGGAATCGTCCGGCCAGTAGCCCACGTCTTTAACTGTTTGCGCTGTGCTTCACTTAGCTCAACTTTCGCCGCGATTCGCATGAGTTCTCCCTCCGTATCAAGGAGACTCGTAAACCGCGATTAAGTTGCATTATTTGTGACGCACTACACTAGTGCGCCACGCTACCGACGACATCGCCAGCGACGTGCCGCTGTTCGTGCCGCCGATCACCGCGATCGCCTTGTCCTGCTCGACGAGCTTCTGCATGTTCTGCTGCGCCGACTGCGGATTCGGTTCGTCGTACCAGACGAGATCGACCCGCCGGCCGCGCGCCTGGTTGCCCGCGTCGTCGAGCGCGAGCTTGACGCCGTTCGCGATCACTTCGCCCTGTTCGGTCCACACGCCCTGCTTGGCCATCAGCAGGCCCAGCTTCAGCGGTTGCTCGCCCTGTGCGCGCACGATCGCCGGCGCGGCAAGCGCCGCCGCGCCGCCCGCGAGCGCCTTGCCCGCGGTGACGAGCCACGCGCGGCGCGATAACGCCGGGCTGTCGGGCGCGTCCGCCGGGTGGCTGGAAAGGGTGTCGTTCTGCTCGTGCTGATCAGTCATGTGTCTGGCCTCCTGTTTCCTGGTCAAGGGTCGATTCCGCGCGGTCCGTGGGCGGGCCGCGCGGCTCGTGTCGAAATTTTTCGTGAATTCTAGTTAGAAGTGGAATAGCATTCAACAATCAAAGATGATTTCAATAAATCGGGGTATTCACCCGGTCGGACCGGAATGCGAACGACTCGACGCGATGCGGACGCCCCGAACAACGGAGATGAAGAGATGGCAAGAAGACGGCTGGCAGTGATCGGTGCAGGCGCAATCGGGCGGATGCACGTGGAGCGGGCACGCACGCATGCGCAGGTGGAAGTGGTGGCGATCGCGGATCCATCGCCGGCGGCCGAGCAGTTCGCGCGTGCCGAGGGGCTGCGCTGGTTCGCCGATTACGCGACCATGCTCGACGCGGTGCGCCCGGACGGCGCGATCGTCGCGACGCCGAATGCGACGCATGCCGAGGTCGGCCTCGCATGCATCGCGCGCGGGGTGCCGGCGCTGATCGAGAAGCCGGTGTCGGACAGCGTCGCTGCCGCGGCCGAGCTCGGTCGCGCCGCACGCGAAGCCGGCGTGCCGCTGTTGGTCGGCCACCATCGCCGCCACAATCCGATCCTGCGGCGCGCGCGAGAGATCGTGCAGTCGGGGCGGCTCGGCAAACCCGTCGCGGCCAATGCGCTTGCGACGTTCTACAAGCCCGACGCGTATTTCGACATCGAATGGCGCCGTCGCGCGGGCGGCGGCCCCGTGTTGATCAACCTGATTCACGACATCGACATCATGCGGTTCCTGCTCGGCGAGATCGTCGAGGTGCAGGCCCAGGCGTCCAATCGCGTGCGCGGCCTCGACGTGGAAGACACGGCCGCCGTGCTGCTGCGCTTCGACAGCGGCGTGCTC
The DNA here is from genome assembly GCF_021483755.1 of Burkholderia sp. WTPI3. Lineage (NCBI taxonomy): Bacteria > Pseudomonadati > Pseudomonadota > Betaproteobacteria > Burkholderiales > Burkholderiaceae > Burkholderia > Burkholderia sp. WTPI3. Next base: position 15,368 of record NZ_JAGIXF010000090.1, read on the forward strand.
GGCACGCTGGTCGTGTCCGACTGCGCGGCCTCGCCGTGGAACTGGGATCTCGCGGCGGGCGAGGCCGCGCACTATCCGCGCCAGCAGGTGAACACGCATTTCCTGATCGGCACGGATGCCTCGCTCACGCTGCCGCAACTCGATCTGTGGGAATACCGCAGCGGGAAGGGCTGGCACGATCCGTTGACGGTCGAGCGCTGCACGCCGCATGGCGCCGATCCGTATCACGAGCAGTTGCGCCACTTCGCGGCGGTGATCGCGGGCGACGAGGCGCCGCTGTGTTCGGCCGACGACGCCGCGCGCACGCTCGCCGCGACGCTTGCCGTGCATCGCGCGGCCGCGGCGCGCACCGGCGTGGCGCCCGCGGACGTCGTCGCATAGCCGCGGGGCGTGAGCAGACCCTAGCGCTGGCGCCGGTAGAACGCCACCGTCTGCCGCAGGCCGTCGTCGAGCGCGGTCCGCGGCAGGCCGGGCAGCAAGCGCCCGAGCGCGGAGTCGTCGGGGAAGGCCGTCGCGATCGGCAGCGGCGGCCCGCCGGCATCGAGGTGGGCGCCCGGCACGATGGCCGCGATCCGCTCGATCAGCGTGTTCACCGGGGTGATCTCGCCCGCCAGCGTGAATGCGTGCGCGCCGTCGATGTCGGCCAGCAGCGCGGCCTCGTAGGCGGCGGCGACGTCGTCGGCGAACACGAGGCCCGTCGTGCCGGTAAACGGAATCGTGTAGCGCTCGCCGCGCGCGGCCGCCCGGCACGCCAGGCTCGGCCCCGCGCTCGATCCGGTCTCGCGCCCGGCGCCGTAGACCACGAGCGGACGAAAGCCCACGCTCGCGATTCCATGGTCGTGCCAGTACGCGCGCGCCGATCCTTCGCACGCCAGCTTGAACGCACCGTAGTGGGTTTGCGGCAGCGGCACGGCGCCGTCGTCGGGGCCGAATACGCCGGCGCTGCTCGCGTAAAGCACGCGCCGCAGCCCGGACGCGTGGGCGGCCTCGAATACGTTCAGCGTGCCGATCAGGTTGACCTGCGCGCCGCGCACGGGATTGGCCGCGCAGTCCGTCGTGAGGATGCCCGCGAGATGGATCGCCGCGTCGCAGCCGTCGAATGCGCGCGCCGTGGCGGCCGCGTCGGCGATGTCGCCGGTGCGCCACTGCACGGCCGCGGCCCGTTCGGGCGCGAGCGCCTCGACGAGGCGCGGGTTCGTGCGCACGTCGAAACTCACGCATTCCATGCCGCGCGCCAGCAGCCTCCTGATGATCCATGCGCCGAGAAAACCGCTGCCGCCCGTTACCAGTACTCGCATTGCGTTGCCTCCATGTCGTCACAAAGTCTTTACTAAAACGGTTTTTATGGAATAGTATTCCACTTCGAAAGAACATTCCATAGACGTCGCGATCGTGTCGTATCCGGCGTTGGAGACACTGAACGGGCAAGACTGAACATGAAGCGTGAACCGATACTCGATTGCGACGTGCTGGTACTGGGCTCCGGCGCGGGCGGCCTCGCGGCGGCGGTCACGGCGGCGGCGCAGGGCCTGCGCGTGATCGTCGCCGAGAAGGAAGCCGTGTTTGGCGGCACGACCGCGTGGTCGGGCGGATGGATGTGGATTCCGCGCAATCCGCTCGCGACGCGGGCCGGCATTCGCGAGGACATCGAGGTGCCGCGCGCGTATCTGAAGAACGAGCTGGGCGCGCAATTCGATGCGGCGAAGACCGATGCGCTGCTCGAACGCGGCCCGGAGATGATCGAATTCTTCGAGCGGCACACGGCGGTGCGCTTCGTCGACGGCAACCGCATTCCCGATTTCCACACCACGCCGGGCGCCGGCACGGGCGGGCGCTCGGTCTGCGCGATGCCGTTCGACGGCCGCGAGCTGGGCCCGCTGATCGACCGGTTGCGCGAGCCGCTGTCGGTGACGACGCTCAAGGGGATGGCGCTCGCGTCCGGTCAGGATCTCGCGCATTTCTATCGCGCGACGCGCTCGCTGAAGTCGGCGCTGCATGTCGGCCGCCGGCTGGCCGCGTTCGCGTGGCACAAGCTGCGCTACGGGCGCTCGATGCATCTGGTCAACGGCAATGCGCTCGTCGCGCGCCTGCTGAAATCGGCCGCCGATCGTGGGGTCGACCTGCGCACGAATGCGAAGGCGATCGGCCTGCTGCGCGACGACGCGCGCGTGACCGGTGCACGCGTGACGATCGACGGCATCGTGCACGAGGTGCGTGCGGCGCGCGGCGTCGTGCTGGCTTGCGGCGGTTTTCCGCACGATCAGGCGCGGCGCGCGCAGACGTTCGCCTATACGCCGTCGGGCCGCGAACACTGGTCGGCGGCGCCGCTCTGCAATACCGGCGACGGGATCCGGCTCGGCGAATCGATCGGCGCGCATTTCGACCGCTCGCTCGATGCGCCGGCCGCGTGGGCGCCCGTCTCGCTGGTGCCGCAGCCGGGCGGCGACGCCGTCGCGTTTCCGCACCTGATCGAACGCGCGAAGCCGGGCGTGATCGCGGTGACGCGCGCGGGCAAGCGCTTCGTGAACGAGGCATCGTCGTATCACGACTTCATTTCCGCGCTGCTCGATACGACGCCGGCCGGCGAGGAAGTATGCGCGTGGCTCGTCTGCGACCATCGCTTTCAGCGGCGCTACGGGCTCGGCTTCTCCAAGCCGTTTCCGTTCCCGACCGGCCCCTACCGGCGCTCGGGCTATCTGAAGCGCGGCGCGACGCTCGATGCGCTCGCGCGCGAATGCGGCATCGACGCGGCCGCGCTGGCGGACACGGTATCGGCGTACAACCAGTACGCAAGGCAGGGCAGCGATCCGGCCTTTCACAAGGGCTCGACGCCGTACAACCGCGTGCAGGGCGACGCCGACCGGCAGCCGAACCCGTGTCTCGCGCCGCTCGAAGCGGGGCCGTTCTATGCGGTGAAGCTGTTGCCCGGCAGCCTCGGCACGTTCGCGGGCCTGGCCACCGACCGCGACGCGCGCGCGCTCGACGCCGCCGGCCGTGCGATTGCCGGCCTCTACGCGGTCGGCAACGATTCGGCCAGCATGATGGGCGGCTGCTATCCCAGCGGCGGCATCACACTCGGCCCGGCGATGACGTTCGGTTATCTCGCCGGCCTTTCTCTCGCCGACGCCGCGCCCGAACCCGCGCGTGCCGGCATCGATTCATCCTCGAGGACAATGCAATGACACTGTATGACGTAGTGACGCTCACGGTGAAGATCGGCGCGAACGCGCAGGTCTTCGAAGGGATTCAGGCCAGCGGCGATCCGCAGGGCGGCAAGCTGCTCGGCGCGTGGTACTCGGACATCGGCACGCTCGGCCAGGTGCTGGTGCTGCGCGGCTACGAATCGGAGGCCGCGCTCGTCGCCGAGCGCAAGCGGATGCTGCTCGAAGGCAACCCGTTCGGCTGCGGCGAATCCATCGTCGACGTGAAGACGGCCAGCTATGCGCTGTTCCCGTTCCTGCCGCCGATCGAACCGGCCGTGCACGGCGGGATCTACGAGATGCGTGTATACGGCACGAAGCTCGGCAGCCTGCAGCACACGATCGACGTGTGGGAACAGGCGGTGCCGGAGCGCACCCGGCGTTCGCCGCTGGTCGGCGCGATGTATGCGCTCGACGGCGACACGCCGCGGTTCCTGAACATCTGGCCGTATGCGAGCGTGGACGAGCGTTCGCGCATTCGCGCCGAAGCGGTCAAGGACGGCATCTGGCCGCCGAAGGGCGGCCCGGCCCATCTCACGACCATGGAATCGACGATCTGCGTACCCGCGCCGTTCTCGCCGCTGCGCTGAATGTCGCGCCATGACGCTCAAGGAGACGATATGACCCAGCCTCAATCCCGCGCGCTGTCGCTGTCGGCGCTGACCGTGCTCGAACTGAGCCCGCCGCGGATGGTGCAATGCGCCGCCGACGCGGGCTACGACTACGTCGGCCTGCGACTGCTGCCGGCCACCGACACCGAGGTGCGCCACGAGATCGTCGGCGATACGCGGCTCAAGCGCGAAACGCTCGCGGTCCTGCGCGATACGGGCATGCGCGTGCTCGACGTCGAGATCGTGCGGCTGAAGCCCGAGACCGATGTGACGCACTACCTGCCGATGCTCGAAACGGCGGCGGAACTCGGCGCGCGCTACGTCCTCGTGGCCGGCAACGATCCCGACGAAGCGCGCACCGTCGACCGGCTCGGCCGGCTGTGCGACCTGGCCGCGCCGCTCGGCCTGTCGCCGTCGCTGGAGCCGATGCCGTGGACCGACGTGAAGGAGATCGGCGCCGGCGCGCGTATCGTCGACGCGTGCGGCCGACACAACACCGGGCTGATCGTCGACCCGATCCACTTCGATCGGGCCGGCTCGTCGCTCGACGCGTTGCGGGCGTTGCCGCACGCGTACTTCGGCTACGTGCAGTTCTGCGATGCGCCGGCCGCGCGGCCGACCGACGTCGACACGCTGCTGTTCCAGGCACGCTGCGCGCGGATGGTGCCGGGCGAAGGCGGACTCGACCTCGCGGGCATCCTGCGCGCGCTGCCAGCGCACTTGCCGGTGAGCGTCGAGGTGCCGAACGAAGCGTGGGCGAAGACGACGCCCGCCGTCGAGCGGGCGCGCCGCCTGCGCGAAGCCACCGTTGCCGTGATCGACGCGGCGGCCGTGCCGGCCTGAGCACACGTCGGCCGCCTTCGCGGCCCAACGGGCCCGATCGGCGCCAGGCATCGTGCCGGCGCGCGGATCGGGCATTCGACACGACCACAAGAACAACATTTCCGGAGACATCGGCATGACTTCCTCGCAGACGGCCAGAAAGCCGAAGCAGACTATTCAGGATCGCGAATCGAAAGGTGCGCGATCGCTCGACGTTCAACAGTTTCTCGATACGCGGCCGGTGGGTGCGTTCCAGTGGCTCGTGCTGTTGTTGTGCATGCTGATCGTGATGCTCGACGGCCTCGACACGGTGATGATCGGCTTCATCGCGCCGTCGATTTCCAGCGCGTGGTCGATTCCGCGCGATGCGCTGGGCCCGGTGATGAGCGGCGGCCTGCTCGGTCTCGCGTTCGGCGCACTCACGGCCGGCCCGATGTCCGACCGCTTCGGCCGCAAGACGGTGATGGTCAGCGCAGTGCTGTTCTTCGGCCTGTGGAGCATTGCGTCGGCGTTTGCGACCGGCGTGGTGTCGCTGACGGTGCTGCGCTTTTTGACCGGCATTGGCCTGGGCGCGTCGATGCCGAACGCGGCCACGCTGATGGCCGAATATGCGCCGCCGCGACGGCGTGCGCTGATGGTGACGGCCGTGTTCTGCGGCTTCACCTTCGGTGCGGCGGGCGGCGGCTTCGTGAGCGCGTGGCTGATCGAAACGTGGGGCTGGCATTCGGTTCTGCTGCTCGGCGGCGTGCTGCCGATCGCGTACGTGCCCATCCTCGTCAAGTGGCTGCCGGAATCCGCGCGCTATCTCGCGCTGTCGGAGCAGCGCCGCGCACGGCTCATCGGCGTGCTGAACCGCGTGCAGCCCGGGGTTGTCGACGCGCGCACGCGCTTCGTGTCGGCCGAACCGGTGCGCGATGCGCGCAGCCCCGTGCGCGCGATTCTGTCGCGCGACCATGCGTTCGGCACGGTGATGCTGTGGATCTGCTACTTCGCGGGCTTGCTGACCGTGTATCTGCTCGGCAACTGGCTGCCGACGCTGATCCGCGGGCTCGGTTTTTCGCTGGCCGAGGCCGCGATCGTCGGCGCGCTGTTCCAGGCGGGCGGCACGGTCGGCTCGCTGCTGATCGGCTGGCAGATGGACCGCTTCAATCCGCACGCCGCGCTCGGCGCGACCGTGCTCGCCGGCGGTGCGCTCGCCTGGTACATGGGCGTGTCGGCCCATCCGTTCACGGTGATCTGCGTGCTGGCGTTCGGCATCGGCTACTGCATGAACGGTTCGAATACGGGCTTCTGCGCGCTGGCGGCCGGGTCCTACCCGACCGAGATGCGGGCCACCGGGACCAGCTGGATGCTCGGCGTCGGCCGCTTTGGCGGCATTGCGGGCGCGATGCTGGGCGCGGCCATGCTCCATGCGAACTGGAGCTTCGGTCAGGTCTTCGCGGCGCTTGCGGTGCCGGCTGCCGTGGGCGGCGCAGCGGTGCTGCTCAAGGGAGCGCGCCATCGCGGGAAGTTCGTGGCCGTGAGCGGGACGGTTGGCCATTGACGGCGGGCGCGGCGCCCCGGCCACGGTCGCCGCGCCGCGCAAATTCGCTTGAATTCCAGTATGGAATTGTGTTCTTATTTGACATTCACCATACGGACGAGAAGGCGCCATGGCAGGAAATCTCGAGCGTGCGCTCGCAGTGCTGGAATTGCTGGCAAAGAACGGCGGCCGCATGCCGCTGGCCACCATTGCCGATACGCTGAACATTCCCCGCAGCGGCACGCATCGCCTGCTGTCGATGCTGATCGACGAAGGGTTCGTGCGTCAGGACGAAGAGCACGGCGAGTACATGCTGGCGCTGAAGCTGGTGTCGCTCGCGCTGATCTACCTGTCGACGAGCGGGGTGTTCGACATTTCCCAGCCGGTGCTCGATCGCCTGGCCGAGTCGTCCGGCGAACTGGCGCGGCTCGGTGTGGTCGAGGACGATCACATCACGTTCGTCGGCAAGGCGCAGGGCGCGAAATCCGGCCTGCGTTACGACCCGGACATGGGCAGCCAGCCGCCGCTGCATTGCACCGCGAGCGGCCAGGCATGGCTCGCGACGCTGCCCGACGAGCGCGCGATCGAGCTGGTGTCGAAGCAGGGCGGGCTC
>NZ_JAGIXF010000091.1:0-21779 GCF_021483755.1 Burkholderia sp. WTPI3
ACCGCTGCCTGAAGCGCTATATCGTCCGGGAGTTGTACCCGCTCATTCTGGCCGATCTGGCCGATTCGACCGCCTCCGCTTGACATAGGAGCGTCAACTCCCCGATGGAGAGGCTGTTCCGCAGCTTCAAGACCGAATGGCTACCGTCAGTGGGCTACATGTCGGCGCAGGAGGCACACCGGGACATCAGCTACTACCTGATGCACCAGTACAACTGGATACGGCCGCATCAGTTCAATGACGGACTGGCGCCGGCGGTTGCGGAAGAAAAACTTAACGCAGTGTCCGAGATTAGTTGACCACTACAGTCTTCACGCCGACCTGTCGCACGCATACGAAATAGCTCGGGTAATGGATCGCATCAACACATCTCATTTGCATGCCCCGCGTCGTAACCCGACTCGATTGCTTCCACTCCGCCCGAGGCGGGCATTGCCAGGATGCGCGAGTCAAAGTCATCCGAAGCGAATATATTTATGCTGTTTACGGAAAGTCACTTTTCTCGATAAATACGAAATCCCGTGTGTAGGATGGGCAAATGAACTCAGTGGAAAACTTTCGAGCGTTTCTTGCTGTAGTCGAATCGGGCAGTTTCTCGAGTGCCGCACGTCGCCTGAATGTGTCCGCATCGGTGATTACGAAGCGAATCGGTGCGGTCGAAGAGGAAGTCGGCGAATTGCTGTTCGTGAGAAGCACGCGGCGTCTCGAACTGACCGCGACGGGCCGCGAGATGATTCCCCTGGCACGCGAATTCCTGAGTTCATACGAACGCATCGTCAATGTAACGACGCACGGCACTCGAGAATTGTCCGGCAGCCTGCGAATCAAGGCGCCGATTTCGTTCACCGTGCATTTCGTCGGAGATGTACTGAATGAATTCCTGCTCGAACATCCGAAGATCAATATCGATCTGCAATTGACGAACCGACCAGTCAATCCTTTGACCGAGAATCTCGACATGGTGATCACCGGTTTGCCGACGTCGTTCGACGGCGTCGACGAAGTGCCGCTCTGCCCGTTCCGCAGGATCGTGTGCGCGGCGCCATCGTATCTCGAGCGAATGGGCGAACCGATTCATCCAAGCGACCTGCAGAATCATCGCTGCCTTCTGTACTCGTATGTCGAGCCCGCGCGCGTCTGGATGTTCAAGAGTGCGCAGGCGGGCAATATCGACGTCAGCGTGAATGGCCAGTTCCACAGCAACGATATCGAGGCCATGCATTGCGCGGCCGTCAGCGGGCTCGGCATCGCGATCCTGCCGCGCTATCGCGCGCAGGCGAGCCTCCAGAAAGGCGAGCTGGTCGAGATTCTCGGCCTGTACGAACTGCCCGACCTCTGGATCAAGATCCAGCGCCCCTCGCATCACAACAAGTCCTTGCTGCTCGCGCGCTTGACGGACCATCTGGTGTCGCGCGTGCAGCATATCCAGCAGCGCCATCCGAGTCTTTGAATTCGGCAGGCCGGACGCCGTGTATCGTCTCCGTCCGGGAAGAGCAACCGTGACGCCAAAATAGCGAGGCATGCGTGCGAGTACCCGATGAATACCTGATCGACGCCCCCGAACAGGCCCTGTTCCGCGTCGATCGCGCAGCATTCACCGACGAGGCCCTGTTCCGCCGTGAACGCGAAACGATCTTCTCGACCTGCTGGCTGTATCTCGGTCACGCGTCCGAGTTGCCGCACGCGAACGACTTCGTCACGCGCAGTATCGCCGGCCGGCCGATCATCGTGGTCCGTGACGAAGCCGGCGCCATTCACGCCCATCTCAATGCCTGCCGACACCGGGGCACCCAGGTCTGCCCGGCCACGCGCGGCAACCAGGCCCGTTTCCAGTGTCCTTATCACGGCTGGACCTATGCGAACACGGGCGAACTGGTCGGCTTGCCGGGCGCGGATGCCTATACCGGCGCATTCCGTCGCGACGAACTGGGCCTGATGCCGGCCGGCCGCGTCGATTCATACCGCGACTTCCTGTTCCTGAACTTCTCGGCCGATGCGGAGCCGCTCGCCGATTATCTCGGCGACGCGCGCTATTACCTCGACCTGATATGCGACCAGCTCGACGGCGGCTGGGAGGTCGTGCACGGCTCGTACCTGCACAGCATGCAGATCAACTGGAAGGTGCTCGCGGACAACAGCACCGATCTCTATCACCTGCCGTTCGCCCACCGGCGCTACCTCGATTTCCTGAGCGGCGAAGGCACGCAGGAGAACTCGTTTCGGCGCACCGGCGAAGTCGTTCATCTCGGCGGCGGGCACGCGGTCGCGAAGAGCTCGCCGCCGTCGGGTGGGCGGCCGATCGCGTGGTGGGCACCGGCATTTCCCGAGTCGCATCGTCCACGCCTGGACGCGTTGCGTGCATCGCTCTACGAGAAGTACGGCGAGCGCAAGGCGCGCGACATGTGCGAAACCAATCGCGGCCTGTTCATTTTCCCAAACCTGATCGTCAACGACAACATGGCCGTCACGCTGCGCACGTTCGAACCCGTGGCAGTCGACCGGATCGCGATTCATCTCTGGGCACTGGCGCCGAAAGACGAGGCGCCGGAGGCGCGCAAGCTGCGACTCGATTCGCTGCTGACCTTCGTCGGCCCGGGTGGCTTCGGCACGCCGGACGACGTCGAGATCCTGGAGTCATGCCAGCGCGCGTATGCGGCCCCCGAGATCCGCTGGAACGACCTGTCGCGCGGCATGGCACGCGATGTGCCGCTCCATACCGACGAATACCAGAACCGCATCTTCTGGCGAGAGTGGCGGCGCCGCGTCGCGCCGACCGGTCCGCGCGACGCGGCGGCAGGAGGCACACGATGAATGCAGCGATTCCGGAGACGATGCTCGCGACACTGTCGCTCGATCTCCGACTGCGGCAGTTCCTCTATCGCGAAGCCGACCTGCTCGACCGCTGGCAACTGCGTGACTGGCTCGACCTGTTTACGGAAGACGCCGTCTATCTGGTCCCGACGACCGACCACCCTGCTCCGCAGCCCGACCGCGACCTGACGTTGATCCACGACGACCGGCGCCGGCTCGCCTACCGGGTCGATCTGCTGCTCGGCGGCCGGGCATGGGCGGAGCATCCTGCGTCGAGGACCCGGCGCGAGATCACCAACGTGATGCTCGTCGACCGGCGCGACGCGACGCTCGACGTGCAATCCAACTTCACGATCCGGCGTTTCCGGCACGGCAGCATGCACACCTTCGTCGGTCACTACCGGCATCAGCTCGTCGACCGGGACGGCACCCTGCGCATTCGGCGCCGCACCGCCGTGCTGGATCACGAAACGCTGACCCCGCATGGCATGGTCAGCATCATCTTGTAAATCTCCGGGAGTACATCGTGTCAGGCAATACCATCGGCAAGAATTTTTCCGTCACCACGTATGGCGAAAGCCACGGCGACAGCATCGGCTGCATCATCGATGGCTGCCCGCCCGGATTGCGGATTAGCGAGGCGGACCTGATGCCGGACATCGAGCGGCGCAAGACCGGCCGCTCCCGCTTCGTCAGCCAGCGCCAGGAAGACGATGCGGTCCGGATCATGTCCGGCGTGCTCGACGGCGTGACGACCGGCACGCCGATCGGCCTGCGCATCGAGAACATGAACCAGCGCTCGAAGGATTACGACTCGATCCGCCACCTGTTTCGGCCCGGTCATGCCGACTACACCTACTACAAGAAATACGGGCTGCGCGAGCATCGCGGCGGCGGTCGCTCGTCCGCGCGCGAAACGGTCGTACGCGTTGCGGCCGGTGCGATCGCCAAGAAGTACCTGGCCGATCGCCACGGCATTCGCGTGCGAGGCTATCTCGCGCAGCTCGGCCCGATCCGGATGCGTGCGGTCGATCTCGATCAGGCGGACGGCAACGTGTACTTCTGCCCCGATCCGGATCGGATCGGCGAAATCGAAACCTTCATGGCCGCACTCACGAAGGCCGGCGACTCGATCGGCGCGCGCGTCAACGTGATCGCATCGGGCGTCCCCGCCGGCCTCGGCGAGCCGATCTTCGACCGGCTGGACGCCGATCTCGCACATGCGCTGATGAGCATCAGCGCCGTCAAGGGCGTGGAGATCGGTTCGGGATTCGCGTCGATCGAACAGCACGGTACCGAGAATCGCGACGAAATCACGCCGGACGGGTTCAGCAGCAACAACGCCGGCGGCATTCTTGGCGGCATCTCGTCGGGACAGGACATCCTCGCGAGCATCGCGCTCAAGCCGACCGCGAGCCTGCACCTCGAGGCGAACACGGTGGACATCGACGGCCAGTCGGCCGTGATCTCGACGCACGGGCGCCATGATCCGTGCGTCGGCATTCGCGCGACGCCGATCGCCGAGGCCATGGTGGCCATCGTGCTGCTGGATCACCTGCTGCGCCACCGCGCACAGAACTTCGACCTGCTCACGCGGCAAGGTGCGTGGGCGACGGATACCGACAACTAACACAAAACGAGAGGGCCTGCCGATGAATCCGCATACCGAATCAGCTTCGATCACGTCCGACCGCGTACGCGCCAGCGTGGCGCCGCACCGGGTCGTCCCCCACCCGGAATCGCAACGCCTGCCCCGGGTCGTATTGCAGAGCGACGACGTTCGACTGTTTCTCGACGACACCGCGCACATCACGACGCGTTCGCTCGAATATGTGCCGTACAGCCGCTTCACGCTGACCGAATCCGTCCAGCGGATCTGGGGGGCGTCGCTGATCAACACGCTGCGTGCGCTGATCGTCGCCCGCCGCAACGGCGGCTTCGTGCTGGATATCGCCGAGGCCACCACCAACGACGAAGACCTGATCCGCTTCACGACCGCGCTCGCGCATGCGATCGGCACTCCCGACAACGACGTGCTGTCGGGCAAGTTCTACGCGCGCCTGCCGGTGCAGAGCAAGGATGTGACGCCGCAGAGCAGCAACCTGTTCCAGCCGTACCGCACCTTCGGGCTGCATACCGACGGCGCGGCGTCGCCGAGCCCGACCACCGACTGGCTCGTGTTCGGGAAGACCGTCGAGCGTCACGTCAAGGGCGGCAGGAACCGGCTCCTGCACCTCGACGACTGGCGCGACCTGCGACGCTTCGCGGACGCGCCGCAGGGCCGCAAGCCGTTCTTGATCGCGCTGCCGCCATCCAACGATCCGCGTCAGCAACAATGGGGCAACAATGTACGCAGCCAGCCGCTGGACCGGCCGATCTTCTTCGACTGGCACGACGAGCTGTGCGTGCGTTTTGCCGACCAGTTCATCCATCCTACGACGATGGAAGACGCTGCGTACCTGCGCGAGTTCGTCGAGTCGATCGAATCGGATCCGGCGGTCGAGTACATGACGATTCCGGTCGGTTCGATGATGTTCCTGAACAACAACTACTGGCTGCATGGTCGCGAGGTGTTCGAACCTCACCCGGAGCTGTACCGCGAAATCATCCGGATGCGCGGCATGTTGCGCGCGGAGTAAGCGGCCTGCGGATTCACTCCGACCTGACGAGGATCACCCATGACCCAGCAATCCGATGCGGATCGTCCCGTCGCGCTCGTGACCGGCGCGAGCCGCGGCATCGGCCTGGCTGTAGCGCGCGGCCTGGCCGCCGACGGCTATACGGTGGCGCTCGTCGCGCGTACCCCGGCGGCGCTCGAAACCGTTGCCGCCGACATCGCGGCGTCCGGCGCCGCGCTGCCGATCGCGCTTGCGATCGACGTCGGCGACGAAGCCGCGGTCGTTGATGCGATCCGGACCGTGCATGCGCGCACCGGCCGGATCGACGTGCTGTTCAACGGCGCCGGTATCGTCCGACGCGGTACCGCTGCATTGAGCGACGCCGACGCGCGCGCGCTGCTCGATACCAATCTGCTTGGCGCACTCAACGTGATTCGCGCCGTCGCACCGTTCATGCGGCGTTTGCACAGCGGCCATATCGTCAATGTCGCGTCGCGCTCTGCGCTGTTGCCGAAGGCAGGTAACGGGGGTTACGCGGCCAGCAAGGCCGCGCTGCGCGCATACGGAGATGCGTTGTACCAGGAACTCGCACGTGACGGCGTCAAGGTCACGACACTGTGTCCGAGCTACGTGCACACGGAGCAGAGCGCCCGGCAGACATGGTTGTCCGACGACGACAAGATTCCGACGGACGACGTTTACCGAACCGTCCGATATCTGCTGTCACTGTCGCGGGCCGCATCGGTACGCGAGCTGACCATCGAATGCACGTACGTCGTCGCGCACGGGGAGCAGTACGTATGAGTGGTTCCACCGTGGTCCTGATCGGTTTCAAGTCCTGCGGCAAAAGCACCTACGGGCCGCTGCTCGCCTCGCGCCTGCAAGGCCGGTGCGCGGATCTCGACCGCGTGCTCGAGCAGCGCCACGCGGCCGCGACCGGAGAGCGACTCGCCGCGCACGAGATCTTCGCGCGGCACGGCGCCGCGTATTTCGCGCATCTGGAAGGCGCCGCGCTCGACGCACTGTGCGCCTCGGCAGACGACGAACATCGACGCCCGGCCGTGCTCGCGACGACGGGCGCGACCGCACTGTCCGTCGCCAACGTCGCCCGACTTCGTCAGCTGGGCCCGCTCGTACTGCTCGATACACCACGCGAGACGATCCGCCGGCGCTGGTTTTCCGGGCGTCTGCCAGCCTTCGTCGATGCCGCCGATCCCGATGCTTCGTTCGCACGTCTGTACGACGAGCGGGAGCCGGTTTATCGGTCCGCGGCGGACGTCATCGTCTCAACGGGGGGCGCGGCGGACGCCAGCGTGATCGAGACGATCGTGGCGCTGCTACGCGGCGCACTGCCGGTGGCCGGCGCGGCGGCGGACTAGATGGCCGACGCCGGGATTGCCGCCGCACGGCCGCTAGAGGGCGTCTCGAAACACGTCGCGACCGGCTCGATCATGCTGGCGACGATCCTGACCGGGCTCGACAGCACGATCGCCAACGTCGCGCTGCCGCAGATCCAGCGCAGCCTGGGCGTGTCCCAAGACGCGGTCGTGATGGTGCTGACGTCCTACGTCGTCGCCACGGCGATCGCCACGCCGCTCGTCGGCTGGCTCGCCGCGCGGCTGGGACGCAAGACGCTCTATCTGCTGTCGATCGCCGGCTTCACCGGCGCGTCGATCGGGTGCGGCGCCGCGACGACGCTCACGCTGCTGGTTTGGGCCCGCATTGCGCAAGGCGTATTCGGCGCCGCATTGATCCCCCTGTCGCAAGCGCTGATTCTCGACATCCATCCGCAAGAAAACCACGCGCGCGCACTGTCTCACTGGGGGGCCGGCGTGATGCTTGGGCCGATTCTCGGTCCGGTGATCGGCGGACTCGTCGGCCAGTGGCAAGGGTGGCGCTGGGTCTTCTATGTGAACGTGCCGGTCGGGCTGCTTGCGTTCACCGGCGTCGCGCTCTGGATCGGTCGAACCTCAGCGGCCCGTGCGAGGCGATTCGACGTCGTCGGCTTCGTCACGTTGTCGGCGGCGGTCGGATGTCTGCAGACGGTGCTGGATACCGGCCAGCAATCCGGATGGTTCCGGGCGCCCCGCATCGTCGCGGCCACCGCGATCGCCGTCGTCGCGTTCGCACTTTTCGTGCGGCACGTGATGCGCACGCCGACCGGCGGTTTCTTCGAGCGGCGCCTCCTGGCCGACCTCAACTACGTCACGGGTCTTTGCTTCACGGCAATCGTCGGCATCGTACTTTTTGCCACACGCGCGCTGTTGCCGCAGTTGCTCGTGCACGTCGAGCAATACTCGATTATCGCGACGGGCCTGCTGATGGCGCCGACCGGCGTCGGCACGCTCGCCGCGATGCTCGCGGCGGGCGCGGTCATCAAGCGCATCGATCCGCGGCGCCTGATGGCGAGCGGTTTCCTCGTCGCCTCGCTTGCGCTGCTCGAGCTCTGCCTGCTGGGGCGTCCTGTGTCGCCCGTGTCGATCATTGTGTCCGGCACGATGCTCGGTGTCGGGCTCGGGCTCATCTTCGCGCCGCTGAACGCGGCGACGTTCGCGACACTGGATGCCGGATTGCGCGCGGACGGCGCCGCGATCTTCGCGCTGGCGCGCAACGTCGGCAGCAGCGCTGGCGTCGCGTTGATGCAGTCGCTGCTCACCCGCTTCACCGAAGCAAATCTCGCCACCCGCGCGTGGGCCGACGCCGCATTCGCCGCGTACCTGACCGACTTCCGGCTGCTGCTGGCGATCAATCTCGTCGCAATACCGTGGGTATGGGTCATGAAATACCGGCGCGCGTAGCGGCCGCCGGTATTTCGCACTTTCCGGCCAGCGACATTTTCCGGTTTGCCACTTGGTGGGCCACGCAATGCCCGCGACAATCCGGCTGACGCATTCGACGATGCGTACGATAACAACCGCTCGACGGCGGAACAAGGAGACAACCGTGAAACGATTCCTGGCATGCATGCCGGTCATGGCATGCACGCTCGCCCATGCGCAGAGCAGCGTGACACTCTACGGAGCCGTTGACGCGGCTCTGACCTACACCAACAACCAGAAAGGCGCGTCGGTGTATCAGGCGTCCAGCGGTGGACGCGCCGGCGACAAGTTCGGACTGCAGGGCATCGAGGATCTCGGCGGCGGGCTCAGAACCGTGTTCGTGCTCGAGTCCGGATTCAGCATCGAGGACGGCAGCGAGCAGCCGTCCAACACACTGTTCGGCAGGCAGGCCTATGCGGGCCTGAGCGGCGGCTGGGGCACCGTGCTGCTCGGCCGGCAGTACACGCTGACCAACGACTACCTCGGCCCGCTCGGCACCGACACGCTGTTCGCGGGCGGACTCGGCGCGACGCTGGGCGATCTCGATGCCTCGTGGAACTACAACAAGATCAGCAACGTGATCAAGTTCAACAGCAACGACTATCGCGGCTTCCGCTTCAGCACGATGTATAGCCTGGGTGGTGTCGCCGGCCATTTCGCCGCGAACCGCGTCTATGGCTTTGGCGCTTCATACGTGCGCGGCGGCCTGACCGTAGCAGCCGCCTACATGAACATGTCGACACCGGCGACGTCGGTTTTCTGGGCGAACACCGCGCCCATCGCCGGCGCGGCGTATGCACTCCCCGTCACGAACCCGATCTACTCCGCCTATACGACGGCGGGTACCCAGCAGGTCGCCGGCGCAGGGGCCGGCTATACGTTCGGTCGCTCGGAAATCACCGTGCTCTATACCAACGTGCGGTTCCAGGACATCGTTCGCACGCTGGCGAACCCGAGCGTGCAACCGAATGCGGCGTTCAACAGCTATCAGGTGAACTACCAGTTCCGGTTTACCCCGGCGACGATGGCCGGCGTCGGCTACCAGTACGGTGCGGCGCCACGTGCGACCTACCAGGCGGTCGACCTGGGCGCCGCATACTTCCTGTCGAAAAGCACGTACCTGTATGCGATCGGCGTGTGGGCGCATGCGAGCGGCACCGATTCGACCGGACAGCACGCGGTCCCCGACCTGCTCGGGCTCGCGCCGTCGAGCAACAGCAACCAGCTGGCGCTGCGCATTGGCCTGCGGCACCTGTTCTGATCCTTCGCGCACCGCTTATCCGGAGAACCAGATGAATACTCCCGCCAGAGCAACCGCAGTGCCGTACCCGGCCACCCGCGACGTCCAGCGCTTCATCGATGCCCATCCGCTGTCGGCGCTGCAAATTCGCGTCGTCGTATTGTGTCTGCTGATCGTCGCGATCGACGGCATCGACATCGGGCTCGCCGCCTATATCGCACCGTCGGTTCGCCGCGAGTGGGGCCTGTCGATCGCCGAGCTGTCTCCCGTGTTTGTTTCCGGGCTCGTCGGAATGATGGTCGGCTCGCTGATTTTCGGGCCGCTGGCCGACCGCTGGGGCCGGCGCCCGGTATTGATCGCGTCGGTCGCATTCTTCGGCGTCGCGACACTCGCGACGCTCCTGATCGGCAACGTGCTGGGGCTGTCCGTGCTGCGCTTCGTTTGCGGAATGGGTATCGGCGGTGCGACGCCGACCGCCGCGACGCTGACCGCAGAATATGCCCCCGAGCGCCGCCGGCTGTCGATCATCACCATCATGCTGTGCGGCAACTCGCTCGGCTCCGCGCTGGGCGGCGTGATCGCGTCGCAGGTCATTTCCCGTTTCGGCTGGCAAGCGATGCTGGTGGTCGGCGGCGCGGTGCCGATCGCGCTGTTGCCGGCGCTGTGGTTCGGGCTCCCCGAGTCGATGCGCTTTCTCGCGCTGCGCCGCCCCGATACGCAGCCCATGCTGCGTGCGCTGGCCCGCCGCATTGCCGGCAGCCGGGGCGATGCCGCACCCGGCGACGACGTGGTATTCGTCGCCACCGAGCGCGAAGTCACGCGCGCGTCGGTACGACAGTTGCTGTCGCCCGCATGTGCACGCGGCACACTGTTGCTTTGGACCACGTTCTTCATGGGCCTGATGGTCCTGTTCCTGATGGCGAACTGGCTACCGACGATCCTCACCGCGGCCGGCGCCTCGATGCGCGCCGCATCGCTCACGACCGCGCTGTGGTCGGTCGGCGGCACCTGCGGCGGCTTGCTCCTCGGCCAGGCGATGGACCGCTTCCCGCCGCACCGGGTGCTCGCGCTTGCCTACACGGCGGCGTGCGTGCTGATCTTCATGGTTGGCCGGGTCTATGCGACTCCCGCGCTGCTCGCGCCGATCGTGTTTCTCGCCGGCTTCTGCATCAGCGGGTCGCAAGTCGGCATCAACGGCCTCGCTGCGGAGTTCTATCCGACGGCCGTGCGTGCGACCGGTGTCGCATGGGCGACCGGCATCGGCCGCATCGGCTCGATGCTGGGCTCTGCGCTCGGTGGTTATCTGCTTGCCGCACGCCTGCCGTATGCCACGCTGTTCACCGCGACCTGCATACCGATGCTCATCGCGGCGCTGTGCATGAGTGCCATGCGCCAGCGCGATGCGGGCCCGAGCGGCAACCTGTCCTTCAACATCACGGATCAACGGAAATCCTGACCCATGACCTTGATAGGCTCGGCGTTTCTCGCCCTCTGGAACGACATCGAAGGCGTGCGCGAAGCGGAGTACGACCTCTGGCACACCGTCGAACACGTGCCGCAACGCGTTCGCGTGCCGGGCTTCCTCTCCGGGCGCCGTTATCGTGCGAGTTCTGGTGCGAGGCACTATTTCACGCTGTACGACGTGACCGAGGCGGCCGTCTTCGAATCGCACGATTACCTGTCGCTCGTCAACCATCCGACCGCCTGGTCCCGCGCCATGCGTCCGTCGTTCCGCAACGTCGTCCGGGCCGTATGCCGGAACCACTACAGCGCGGGCCACGGCGTCGGCGGCGCACTCGCATGCGTGCGCATCGCGTCCGGCAACGCACCGGACGACGACGTCTCGCGCGGTCGTGCGCTCGGCGTTGCATGTCGTTCGCTCGAAGGCGTCACCGCCGTGCATTTCGGCGAACGCATCGATAATGCGGCGCCGATCTTCGACACGTGGCAAATGGGCGCGCCGCCCGGGTACGTGCTGCTGCTCGAGGCAGCGCACGAATCGTCACTGCTGGCGCGGCTGGCCGACGTCGAAGCGCAACTCGCGTGCGCGTTCGGCGCCGACCGGATCATGTCATCGGACATCTACGATCTGTGCTATACCGTGTGAAACCCGCCCGGACCGCCAGCTCGCCCAGCTTCCTTTCCCGCAACAGAACCAAGGATCCCGAGTGAAAGCATTGCAGAAGATCGCGCCTGCGTTCGGTCTCGAATGGCGCGACGTACCGTCGCCGACGATCGACGCGACCGACGACGTGATCGTCGAAGTGGCCGCCGCCGGTGTGTGCGGCAGCGACGTGCACATCTACGACTGGTCGGGAGGTTATGACTTCGTGACGCCCGCGATGCCGGTGACGATCGGCCATGAGTTCGCCGGCGTCGTGGTCGCGCGCGGGTGCGATGCCGGCTCGCTTGCGCTCGGACAGCGCGTGGTCGTGATTCCGTCAGTCGAGTGCAACGTCTGCGGTCACTGCGTGGCGGGTCGTCCCGACGACTGTCAGGACCGGCGAGGTATCGGCATGCTGCGCGACGGTGCATTCGCGCAATTCGTGAAGGTGCCGGCCCGCAACTGCCTGCCGTTGCCGGATGGCTTCGACCTGTCGGTCGCGGCGCTGTGCGAGCCGCTGTCGATCGCGCTGAGCGCCGTGGAGACCGGCGACGTGCACACAGCTGACAAGGTACTCGTGCTCGGCCCCGGCAGCATCGGCCAGGCTATCGCGCTGCTCGCCGAACAGCGCGGTGCGCAGGTCGTCGTCGCCGGCTACGACGACGAACAGCGGCTTGCCGGCGTGCGCGCGCTCGGTATCGAGCGAACCGTCGACCTCAAGTACCAGTCGCCGCGCGACGCGGTCGCACTGGCCGGCACGGATGCATTCGATGTCGTGATCGACGCAGCCGGCGTGCAGTCGGCCGTCGACAGCGGCCTCGCCGTTCTGCGCGCATCCGGCGTGATGGTGCTATGTGGAATTCACGCCAATCGCGTCACCTTTGACGGCGCGCGCTTCGTCCGGATGCGTCACCAGATTCGCGGCACCTATCGAGCCACACGCCGCACCTGGCAAAACGTGGTCAATTTCGTGATAGCAAATGAGGCGTACCTCGCTCGACTCATCTCGCATCGGTTGCCGTTGGCCGATGCGCTCGTGTCGTTCGATCTTGCGAAATCCAAGGTCATCGGAAAAATCATGTTGATTCCGTGATGGTCACACGGAGGCCGTTCCGTATCAATTTCGGCGTTGCGCGGAACGCCGACCAGCCCGCGCAAAGAACCCGGATCCGGCCAAAACGCTCCGTCGGGCGTCCGCTACCTGCCAAACCGTACCGGATGTTCAACGGCCGGAGTGCGATCCGCTCCCTCTGAACGCGCGATGCCGACAAGCTGACGGCTCCGTTCCGGGGCGCGCTCGCGCCCCTTGCCCGCTGGCGACTTCCGCAGGTTCTGTGCACATTCTCGACGGTCGGCGTTCCGCCGACACGATGACCGGTTGTCGCGGCCGATCCAGTACGGCCATCCGAACGGCATTGCGATCACGCTCGTCGTCTGCCACGTGCCGAGTCTGGCGGGATTTTCCGCTTCCGGCGCCACCTTCGCCGACGCGGCGTCGAGTATCGCGCGCGGCGTGCGCGCGGGCCGCTTCGACATCGCACAACCAGGATCGACCATCGCCGCCCGTGCACCGGGTTATCTGCGCGGCACGCAAACCGACATCGACGAAGGCCGACTGGTCACGCTGAGCTTGACGACGATCAAGCGCCGCGGGGCCACTCGCCGTACGGTGGATACTGGGCGATTCGACGCGAATCGCGCTGCGCTGTCTTCCATGCGGCACCGCCGCTTTCAGGAGCATTGCATGAGCCAGGCCGACCGGACCTCCCCCGCCCCGCTTTCCGACGCGCTGCTGCATCGCATGCATGCGTGGTGGCGGGCTGCCAACTATCTGTCGGTCGGGCAGATCTATCTACTCGACAATCCACTCCTTCGCGAGCCGCTGCAGAGCGCGCACATCAAGCCTCGCCTGCTCGGCCACTGGGGCACGACGCCGGGGCTGAACTTCATCTACGCCCATCTGAACCGCGTGATCAACGCGCGCGACCTCGACGTGCTGTTCATCGCCGGCCCGGGCCACGGCGGCCCCGGCGTACTCGCCAACGCCTGGCTCGAAGGGGTGTACAGCGACATCTATCCGAACGTGCCGCAAAATGCCGAGGGCATGGCGGCGCTGTTCCGCCAGTTCAGCTTCCCCGGCGGCGTGCCGAGCCACGTCGCGCCGCAGACGCCGGGCTCCATTCACGAAGGCGGCGAACTGGGCTACTCGCTGTCGCATGCGTTCGGCGCGGCCTTCGATCATCCCGGGCTGATCGTCGCCTGCGTCGTGGGCGACGGCGAGGCCGAAACCGGGCCGCTCGCCACCGCCTGGCATTCGAACAAGTTCCTCAATCCGGCATCGGACGGCGCGGTGCTGCCCATCCTGCATTTGAACGGCTACAAGATCGCCAGTCCGTCGATCCTCAGCCGCATCGAACAGGATGAACTGGAGAGCCTGCTGACCGGCTATGGCTATCGGCCGCTGTTCGTCTCCGGCGACGAGCCGATGGCCACGCACCAGCGCATGGCGGCCGCGCTCGACGACGCGCTGGACGACATTCGCGGCATCCAGACGCGGGCGCGCAGCGCAGGCAACCTCGCGCGCCCTCGCTGGCCGATGATCGTGCTGCGCACGCCCAAGGGCTGGACCGGCCCGAAGCGCGTCGACGGCCTGAAAACGGAAGGCCACTTCCGTTCGCATCAGGTGCCGATCGCCGACCTGAAACAACCGGGACACCTGCAGTTGCTGGAAGCCTGGCTGAGCAGCTATCGCCCCGACGAACTGTTCGACGCGCACGGGCGTCCGTGCGAGGCGATCCGGTCGCTGTCGCCGGCCGGATCGCGCCGGATGAGCGCAAATCCGGTGGCGAACGGCGGCGGCGAAGCGCGCGAGCTGCGGATGCCGGATTTCACCCGCCACGCGGTGGCGGTGCCCGCGCCCGGGCAGGTCGACGCGCAGGCCACGCGCGTGATGGGCGGCTTCCTGCGCGACGTGATGTCGGCAAATCTGGCCGACCGGACGTTTCGCGTGTTCGGTCCCGACGAAACGGAATCCAACCGCTTGTCCGCGATATTCGACGTCACCGCGCGCACCTGGATGGCCGCGACCGATCCGGACGACGTCCAGCTCGCGCCCGACGGCCGGGTCATGGAGATGCTCAGCGAGCATACCTGCCAGGGCTGGCTCGAAGGCTATCTGCTGACCGGGCGGCACGGGCTGATGTCGTGCTACGAGGCGTTCATCCATATCGTGGATTCGATGTTCAACCAGCATGCGAAATGGTTGAAGGCCTGCCGGGAAATCCGCTGGCGGCGGCCATTGCCGTCGCTCAACTACCTGCTGACATCGCACGTCTGGCGGCAGGACCACAACGGCTTCAGCCACCAGGACCCGGGGTTCATCGATTTCGCGGCCAACAAGAAGGCCGACACGGTGCGCGTCTATCTGCCGCCCGATGCGAACACCCTGCTGGTCGTCACGGATCACGCGCTGCGCACCTGGAACCGGATCAACGTGATCGTCGCCGGCAAGCAGCCGGCGCCGCAATGGCTCGACCTGGATGCCGCGATCCGGCATTGCAGCGCCGGCGCAGGCATCTGGGAGTGGGCAGGGAACGACCGCGACGGCGAGCCGGATGTCGTGATGGCCTGCGCGGGCGACGTGCCGACGCTCGAGACGCTCGCGGCCGTCGACCTGCTGCGCACCCACCTGCCGGCGTTGCGCGTCCGGGTCGTCAACGTCGTCGACCTGATGACGCTGGAGCCTGCCGACGACCATCCGCACGGGATGAGCGACGCGGATTTCGACGCGATGTTCACGACCCGCCGGCCTGTGATATTCGCGCATCACAGCTACCCTGCCCTGATTCACCGGCTGACCTATCGCCGCGCGAATCACGCGAATTTCCACGTGCACGGTTTCATCGAGGAAGGGACGACCACGACCCCGTTCGACATGACGGTCCTCAACCGGGTCGACCGCTTCCATCTGTGCGAGGCCGTGCTCGATCACGTGGGCGAACATGTGCAGACGGGCGCGCATTTCAGGCAGTACCTGCGCGACAGGCTGGTCGAACATCGACGCCATGTGGACCGGTACGGCGACGACCTGCCGGAAATCCGCGACTGGCGCTGGCAGGCGACGCCGGGCAGCCGGAACCCGTTGCTGTGAGCGGATCGCGAACCCCGGCCGCGCTATCCGGGCGAGATGCCCGTCGCTTGCGGGTCGGACAACGGGTCGACGAACGACCGGAAGCCGCCCTCGATCTCGCGGATCTGCGCCGCGCACACGTCGTATCGCCAGCCGGGGCCGCCATCGCTGCCGTACATGCCCTTGCACATCGCCTTGATCCGGATCAGCCAGCCTCCTTCGCTCAACGCCACGCGCGACGCCCAGAGGTACACATTGCCTGCCAGGTGCGACTGGGCCGTTTCGATCACCTCCGCGTCGAACCGGGTGATGCGGGTGGACGAGCGATTTTCGACATAGCGCCGGGTGAGCAGCCAGGCGCGATCGCATGCCGCTTGCGTCGCGCACGGCAACGACGCCGTCTGCCGCAACGTGAGCAACTGCGTTTCGCTTTGCCTGAACGCGGCCATTCGCGCGTCGCTGGCGCGTGCGCCCGACATCAACAACACGCCCATCGCCCACCATCCCTGTTTCATCGCCAACGCGCCGTCCGGTCGCGGTTTTCGCGCCCGGACAAGCCGTGCGGCCCCGCTCGACCTCGATTGAATGATCCGGGCCCGGAGCAGTCGCGCCACGAGCGGTCCCGCGCGCCACCCGCACGCGCCCTGGTTGCGACTGTATTGCCGCGCCGGCCAGTGCACTTGACATGTATCAAGCCCACTGCGGGGTGCTGCCAGTGCGGGGGGCGCAGGCATCGGCGCATTCGGGCATCGCCGGCGGAACGCGACGGCCGCGTATGCTGGTGCTGACGATGCACGCGAAACAGCAATATTCGGCGCGCGTGCTCCGCGCCTGCGCATCGGGGTACATGACCAAGGAAAGCGCCAGCGCCGAACTGGTCGCGGCGCTGACCATGATCGCGGCGGGCGGCCTCTACGTCAGCCTGGCGATGGCGGAGCAACTGGCGCAGCGCCTCAACGAGCCAGCCGGTTCGCTGCCGCATCAGCGCCTGTCCGACCGCGAGTTCGACGTATTCCGGCGGATCGCGGCCGGCGAGACGATTACCGGGATCGCTCAGGATTTATGCGTCGGCACGAAGACCGTGAGCACCTACCAGGCACGGATCCTCGACAAGATGCAGATGCCGCGCGATGCGGCGCTCGTGCGCTATGCGATGCTACACAAGCTGTTCGACGACCAGGACGGCATCTGACAGCCGGCGGCAAGCGCGTACCCCTGCTGGCGCAACCGAGCGCCGTCCACGAGGGCTTTCATGGGCCGCAGCCGTTGTCAGCATTCTCCTACAGCCGTTCTCCAAACCCTACCCGACTTTCCATCCCTGCCGATTTCAGTCCGGCCGCGCGAGAACCATACTGCTTTACATGGATGCCCGGGCGCCGGTCATGCCGTCGTCAGCCTTGCCCGTCGATTGCACCGCACTGTTCCGGGTCCTGGGTCGCCGCCGCCGCGCAGACGAAATCGCCAGGTTCCATGCCGTGCATGGGCGGCCAATGACCAGGAACGAATTTTTCGAGCAGACCGACCGAGTCACCAGGAGCAGATCATGCTGACTGCCCAACCCCACGAAATTGCCTGTCCCCCCGTCGCGCATGCGATGACGATCGCACTTCATCCCGTCGATCGGGACGAGCGACTGAAGCGCCCCGGCGCGCGCTGCTCGACCTGCTCGGTCCGTTCGGCGTGCATGCCGGCGGAACTCGACGATGCAGACCTGGCCATCCTCGACGAGGTGGTCTGCACGACCCGCCCGGTCAAGCGGGGTGAGTCGCTGTTCCGCGCGCACGATACGTTCCAGAGCCTCTATTCGGTCCGCACCGGCTCATTCAAGACAATCGTCATGCATCGCGACGGCCAGGAGCAAGTGACCGGATTCCAGATCGCCGGGGAAACGCTCGGTCTCGACGGCGTGTGCAGCGGGCATCACAACGGCGACGCGATCGCGCTGGAGGACAGCACGGTCTGCATTGTCCCGTTCGGCCAGCTGGAGAAGGTTTGCGCCAAGTTGAAGTCGATGCAGCATCATCTCCACAAGATGATGAGCGCCGAGATCGTGCGCGAGTCGAGCCTGATGATGCTGCTTGGCACGATGTCGGCGGAACAGCGAGTCGCGGCGTTCCTGCTGAACCTGTCCGAACGCTTCAGGGCGCGCGGCTATTCGCCGGCGGATTTCAACCTGCGCATGACGCGCGAGGAGATCGGCTGCTATCTCGGGATCAAGCTCGAAACGGTCAGCCGGATGCTGTCGAAATTCCAGCGCGACGGCTTGATCGACCCGCACGGCAAGCAGATCCATATCATCGATCTGGCCGGGCTCGCCCGCGTCTGAGCGCTGGCCGCCCGCGCCGGATCCGGCAGCCAGGTATCCCGCAGGCTCGACCCGGTTCCGCCGAATCCCCTCGCGCGCATCGCTATCCTCCCGGTTCCGGCCGCCCCGGATCCCCGCCAGCAGCGTCCAGTGACCGCATGCGCCGGCTCAGGCGACGAATCGCGAATATCCGCAAGTAATCACGCACCCGGGCATCTTTCGCCAGCGCCGCGATTTCGTCGTCGAGCATCCGCCGCAACGCGTCGTCCGGAATCGACAGGTCGCGCGCCAAGGCCGCCAACGCGGCGAACAATCGATCCTGGTTCATCACCGCCCTCCTGCAAAGACGCCGCCTTCATCCGAGGTCGTCCTGGCTGGATCCATTGAATCGCGCGGCAGCGCCACCGCGCTTGACATGCGTCAACGCGCCCCGGATCGATGCGCGGCCCGGGCCGCGGATCCAGCCGGCCGGCGAGCGCGTGGCGGCGTTTGACTTGCATCAACCGCCGGCCCGGGACCACGCATAGACTGGGACGGACTACTTGCTGGACGCCGCGCGATGACGACCGCTCCAATGACACGCATGCCGGGATACCTGCTCGCCTTCGCGTGCCTCGCGTTCGGGACGGCGTCGGCCCAGGTGCAGGAGCCCGCCGCGCTCGTCGATCAGCAGCATTGCATGTTCTGCCACACCGCCGACATGCCGTTCCTCGCACCGTCGTTTCACGAGATCGCGGAACGGTATCGGGACACGCCGCATGCCGAAGACATTCTTGCGGACAAGCTGAGACTGGGCGGCCGCGCGCACTGGGGCGACACCGCGATGCCGTTGCCCGCCGAGCGTGGCGGCTCGCTGTCCTCCGAGGACGCGCATACGCTGATTCGCTGGGTCATGAGCCAGTAAAAGCCTCGACCGCCGGTGACGGCGGCCGCCCTCCTTTCGATTTGGAGCCAATCGTGCGAATCACCCTGCATCTCGATACTTTCGCCAGCGACAACCCTTCGGCCTATGCCATTCTCTGGATCGACACGGCCATGCGCCGCTGGTCGCGCGAAGGTCATGCAGGGATGGACCTGCCCGTGTGGGGGACGCTCGCCCGCGAAGGCGGCGCCACCCTGATGACGGGTCCCGACAACGCCGGCGCCCTGTGCTGGCTCGACGATTTCGATCTCGACGCACCGTCCGGACCGTTCGAAGGCCAAGCCGGCCGTGCGCGCTGGCAGCGCGATGCCGGCCATGCGCCGGTGCCTGGCGCATGGCGGGTGCAGTGTGTCGACGATACGGCGGCGATGCCGGAGCACGAGGTCTTCACCGGCGACGAAGAAGATTAGCCGGACCGGAAGCACCGATTGCAGCCCCCGTCGCCGCGGCGGATCGACTCACGCGTGGCGAACCGCGGTAGGCCGGCGGGCCGATGCGTCGGGCCACGGCGAATGGCGTCCGATGCGCGGGACGTGTCAATTCGGGTTCTCGTGCGTTTCAGCGGCCGGGGTCCCGGCAAGTCTTT
Source organism: Burkholderia sp. WTPI3 (assembly GCF_021483755.1). Taxonomy (NCBI): domain Bacteria; kingdom Pseudomonadati; phylum Pseudomonadota; class Betaproteobacteria; order Burkholderiales; family Burkholderiaceae; genus Burkholderia; species Burkholderia sp. WTPI3. The sequence continues at coordinate 19,535 of NZ_JAGIXF010000091.1, forward strand.
CAATGCGCGGGTATCGGCCGCGCGCGCGAACGTGTCATAGGCGCTCGCCACGTCGTCGAGCGATTTGCGGGCCGGGGCCGTGTCATACCAGGGCTTTCATGGTCTTGCCTCCGTTGACGGGACCAGGTCCCTTGCAGCGCCACGCCACGGAGTCACCCGCTGTCGGCGCCTGACCTGCATCAAGCATGCCCGGACACCCCCGCAGCGCGCCGCGAGGCAGCCGATGACGTACCGACGCGGGTCAGGATCGGCCGGCCCGGTCACGGATCGATGCCCGCCGCCAGTTCGAGGATGTCGGCCGTGATTTCGTCCTGGCGCGCAAGCCGGCAGGTCTGCAGCAATTCCGCGAGCTTGTGTTCGATATTGGCGCGCGCGGCGATCATGGCCCGCGTGCGCGCTTCGTTTTCCGCCGCGAACGCCAGCATGGTCGCCTCGCACAGTTCGACGAATGCATACGCCTGCGCCAAGTCCGCCAGCACCCGATCGGGCGGCAAGTTCAGCAATGGCGGCTGCGAGCGCGGGGCGGTATCGAAGCGGCTGTAGTCGAACGGCAACAGCCGATGCTCGACCACGTCGAGCCGCGCGGAGCCGGGCATCGCGTGCACGATCGAGACGATTTCGGCGCCGCTGGCGGCGAGATGGGCGAACAGCGCATCGGTCAAGCGGCCCGCGAGGGGGACGACGTCGTCCGCGCGCGAAGCCATCGGCGCGGTCCAGGTGACCGGCAGCCCGCCTGCCTCGGCGAGCGCGACGCCGCGCGACCCGATCAGCAGATAGTGGGCAGCCTCCCCGCGGCAGCGGGCCTGATCGAGAATCTGCGCGTTGTACGCTCCGACGAAGCCCTGCTCGCTGCACAGCACGATGACCACGTGCGGTTTCGCGGACGCTCCGGCCGTGTCGCCCCCCGGGCGCGTCGCGTCCGCCGACAGAACGGTGCCGATCGCCGCGCCGATGATCGCGGCGCAGGCGCGCACGCCCGGCAAACGCGCGTGCGCATCATGCGCACGCGCGGCCGCGACGCCGCGCATCGCGCCGATCACGGACTGCAACTGGCGGGCGGTCTCGGCGCGCGCTTCCGCGGCGGTCAGCTTGTCGCTCATGACGGCACGGCTCCGGATTCCGCCGTGCCGGCCTGGGCAGCCAGCCGGTCGACCTGTTCCCGAACCGTCCGGACCAGCCCGGCGAGCGCGGCCGGATCGTCGAGCGGGGCGCCCGGCGGCGCCTGTTGCGCATCGAGCCATGCCGGCAGTTGTTCGCGAATTGTCGTCAACAGGCGTGGCGGCGCGGAGTCGAACACGCCCTCGGCAAGGGCTTTCAACAGCACGACTTCATCGATCGTTCGCAACGGATGAAAACGCGGCTGCGTAATGAGCGCGCGAATCCGCTCGCCGCGCGTGATCTGTCCTTTCAGGCGCGCATCGGTCAACCCGCCGAAGCGCGTGAACGCCTCGAGTTCGAGGAACTGCGCATAGTCGAGCCGCAAGCGCCCGGACGCCTCGCGCAGCGCCGGGTGCTGCGCCTTGCCGCCCACCCGGCTGACGCTGAGGCCGACGTCCACGGCAGGCCGCTGGTTGGACGCGAACAGCGCGGCGTCCAGCACGATCTGGCCGTCCGTGATCGAGATCAGGTTGGTGGGGATATACGCGGCCAGATTGCCGGCATCGGTTTCCGCGATCGGCAGCGCACTGAGCGAGCCGCCGCCGAGCTTCGCGGACAGCTTTGCGGCCCGTTCGAGCAGCCTGGCATGCAGATAGAAGATGTCGCCCGGATACGCTTCGCGGCCGGGCGGCTCGCGCGTCAGCAGCGCCAGTTCGCGGTGCGTGGCCGCGTGCTTGGTCAGGTCGTCGATCACGATGAGCGCGTGCTGGCCGCGGTCGCGAAAGTATTCGGCCATCGCGAAGCCGGCGAACGGCGCGATCCACTGCAGGCCGGATGCCGCGGCGGCCGGCGCCACGACGAAAATGCAACGCTCCGGCGCGCCGTACCGGGCCACCGCATCGATCACCCGCTGTACGGCGCTCGCCCGCTGGCCGATCGCCACGTAGACGCAGATCACGTCCGAATGCCGCTGGTTGACGATCGCATCGATCGCCAGCGCGGTCTTGCCGACCGCCCGGTCGCCGATGATGAGTTCGCGCTGCCCGCGGCCGATCGTGAAGAGCGCGTCGACGATCAGCAAGCCCGTCTCGAGCGGTTCGACCACCAGGTCCCGATCGATGATCGCGGGAGCCGGCCGTTCGATCGG
>NZ_JAGIXF010000092.1:0-21362 GCF_021483755.1 Burkholderia sp. WTPI3
AGGTGGTCGGCATCGTGAGTCTGGCCGGCCCCACGAGTCGCCTGCCGGAATCCCGGCTCAAGGAACTCGCGCCGTTGCTGCTCGAAGCAGCGTCGGACATGAGCGCGGCCACGCTCGGTTCCCCGTGGTTCAAACATGCGGGCGCGGGCAGCGTGCCGGTGAAGCCGGAGCCGGCGGGTGCGCCGAAAACACCGGCGCGCAAGCGAGCGGCGAAGCCGTAACGTGGCGCACGGCGGTATCGAAACGCGCGTTTTCGTGACGAAGGCGCCGCGGCCGGCGTGTCGCTGATTCCGCGTGCGCAGGTCGTTCGGCGCACCGGGCCGCCGGTGCGTCGGTGCGTCGGTGCGTCGGTGCGTCGGCACCGATTCTCGCGCGCTGCGTTTGTTTCGCCGTCGAGCGATGCGCGCGAGCGCCGCGGCCGCTTCAGGCCGGGCGCGTCATCTCGAGCAGTTCGTCGATGAATGCCGCACGTTGTTCGGGATTTAGCGGACGCAATCCGCACACCTCATCGAACCACAGGCCTTCCACGGCGAAGCGAATGATGTGCGCGGTCCGCTCCGGCAGTCGATCGCGGCCCAGCAATTCCGCCCAGCGGGCAGCATGGCTCGCGTAGACGGGCAACAGGCTCGGCTCGAGCAGCAGGCTTCCGATCACGGCCGACAGGCTTTTCCCCTCCAGCGCCTGTTCGGAACTGGCGATGATATACGCACGCGTCCATGCACCCGGCTCTCCGTCGGCAAGCGCGGCGTCCGTGACGGCCTGCTCGAACGTCGACGCTTCGAAGTGCAACAGGCCGGCCAGAAGCTCCGACTTGCTCGCGAAATGGTAGAGCAGCCCGCCTTTGCTGACGCCGGCAACCGCCGCCGCTTCGGCTAGGGTAAGTCCCAGGATGCCCTTGTCCTGGAGAATTTTTCGAGAAGCTTCGAATATTTTTCTCTTGGTCTCGCCAATGTCGCTATCGATGTTCTCTTTCATGGGATGCCTGTGGGATCAACTGCCGAAATCGTTCATACCGGCTGGACGGTGCATTATACAAATTCCGGTTGCGATTTTTTTTGGTTTCGATACTGTACCGGCTGGACGGTTTAGTTCGAATTCGCACGATGCGAATCGCCGTGATCCACCGCATTGCCGGAACGACGAGTATGCAAACCAGCTTTCAGGATGTAGCCGCGTGTCCCGCGCGCGTCGACGGGGTGTTGACGCTTGCGCAGGGGAGGATCCAGGGCAGTCGCAGCGGCGAGAGCATGCGATTTCTTGGCATACCTTACGGATTGACGAGAGGCGGCATGTCGCGATTCCGGCCGCCGATTGCGGCGCCGGCGTGGGACGGCATGCGCGATTGCCGCGCCTATGGCGATGCCTGCCCGCAGGTCAACGACGACTTGCCGGCGTGGCAGTTCGACGGCGCACACTCGGCGGCCTGTCTCAACCTGAACGTGTGGATGCCCGCCGGCGCGACGCCGGGCGATCGTTTGCCGGTGATGGTGTGGCTGCATGGCGGCGCCTATCTGTCGGGTTCCGCGAACCTGTCGCTGTACGACGGCCGGACGCTGTCCGACGAACAGCAGGTGGTCGTCGTGTCGATCAACCATCGCCTCAATGCGTTCGGCTACCTGTACCTCGACGACAGGGACGACGGCGCATCGAGTACGGCCAATCTCGGACAACAGGACATCGTGCTGGCCCTCGAATGGATCGCGGCGAATATCGCGGCGTTCGGCGGCGACCCGGACAACGTGACGCTGTTCGGCGAGTCGGGCGGCGGCGGCAAGATCTGCGCGCTGACGATGATGCCGTCGGCCCATGGGCTGTTCCACAAGGCCGTGATCCAGAGCGGCGCGTTCGTCGCCACGCTGTCGCGGCAGCAGGCGCGCGAGCGGGCCGATGCGTTTCTGGCGCTGCTCGGCGCTCACGCGCGCGCGCTCGGCGACCTCCCGGACGAGCGGATTCTCGCGGCCGCGCGGCAACTGATCGACCGATACGGATATACCGCGTTCTGGCCGGTCGACGATGGCGTCGTCATCGATGCGTCGGGCGGGCTGCACGCGGCGGTGCCGATGATGATCGGTACGACGCGGCACGAGGCGGCGTATTTTCTGGAGCCGCGGTTGCTCGAACACGGTCTGCCTGACTGGAGCGATCACCGTCGCGCGCTGGAACGCGGCCTCGGCCCGTTCAGCCTCGGTCCCGACGATGCGGCGCAAGCCGCCGCCGCCGCCGCGAGCACGCATGCGGACGCCCCCGGCACGATCGGTCGCGACCTGACCGACATCCTGTTCTGGATCCCCGCCGTGACGCTGGCGGAACGCAACGGCCGCCATGCGGACACGTTCATGTATCGCTTCGACTGGGAATTTGCGTGTTGCGGCGGCCGCTACTCGATTCACGGCGCCGAGATTCCGTTCGTGTTCGGCACGCTCGATTATTCGCTGCCGGCCTGGGATTCGGCCGATTTCCCGGACGCACGTTATGCGGCCGACGCGGGCGACGAACGATTCGCGCTGGCCGCCCGCATGCGGCGCGCGTGGGCCGATTTCGCCCGATTTGGCGATCCGTCCGCTCGTGCCGCCATGGAGTGGCCGCGCTACACGCCGGAGTCGCGTTCGACACGAATCTTCGACCGGATCTGCCGCATCGAGGACGACCCCGATGCCGCGCGCCGGCGCGCATGGCGCGCCGAGCACGCGAGCTCGTGATGCATTTCACCTTCATCGACAAGGAACCCACATGGAGACTTCAGCGACAACCCCGGCATCGGCGCCCTCACGGCCTTTGAACTGGATTGCCATCGTATTTTTCGTGCTCGCCACGAACGGGCCGCTTACCAGCCTCATCGGATGCGTGCCGTATGGCGTCGCGTACGGCAACGGCATCGGCATCGCCGGTTCCTATCTGTGCGTCGGACTGATCTACCTGCTTTTCTCGGTCGGCTTCACCGCGATGAGTCGTCACGTACGCAATGCCGGCGCGCTGTACGCATATGTCGGGCAAGGTCTCGGCCGGCCCGCGGGCGTCGGCGCCGCGTTCATGGCCGTGGCGTCCTATTTCGTGATCACGCTCGCGTGCTATGCGCTGCTCGGCTTCTACATCAGCTATTTCATCGACAGCCTGACCGGTATTGCCGTGCCGTGGTGGCTTAGCACGCTGTGCGCGGCGGCCGTGGTCCACGTGTTCGCGATCAACAACGTGCAGTTCAACGGCGCTGTACTGTTCCTGCTGATGATCGTCGAGATCGGGCTGATCGTCGCGTTCAACATCAAGGTGGCGGCCACCGGCGGCGGCGTCGAGCACTTCAGCCTCGCGCCGCTTCATCCGGCGAACGTCTTCACCGGGAAGTTCGGCACGTCGCTCGTGTTCGTCGTGGTGGCCTACATGGGCTTCGAGACGACGGTGATCTACGCGAACGATGTCCGGAACCCGGGCCGGTCGGTTCCGGTCGCGACCTATGTCAGCGTCGCGATCATCATGGCGATCTACGTGGTGTCGACGGTGCAGATGTCCAACGCATTCGGCTATGCCGAGGTCGTCGCCCTCGCGGTCAAGTCGCCCGCGGATCTGTGGTTCGCCGTGACGGAGCGGGTGCTCGGTAAGCAGATGGTGGTGGTGACCAATGCATTGCTGATCACCAGCATGCTGGCGGCGATCATCAGCTTCAACAATGCGACCGTGCGTTACTGGTATTCGCTCGGCCGCGACGGCATCGCGTTCAAGGCGCTCGGGCAACTGAGCGCGAGGAAAGGGCTGCCGATCCGGGCCGCGAACATGCAGTCCGTGATCATGATCGCCCTGATCGTGGTGTTCGCCGCCTACCGTGTCGATCCGGTGATGGTGATCGCGCCGTATCTCAGCATTCCGTCCGCCATCGGGATCGTGTGCGTGCAGGCGCTGACGGCGCTCGCCGTGATCCGGTTCTTCGCGGCCCGACGCGAGCGCGACACGCCGTTCATCCGGTGGGCCGTCTTTCCCGCAGTCAGCTTTGCCGGGTTCGGCTACTTCCTGTACGCGATGATCGGCAACGTGTCGCTGATGGCCGGTACGTCGTCGACGATCGTGTCCATACTGCCGTGGACGACACCGGCGATCGCCGGCGTTGGCGTGGTTTTTGCCGCATGGCTGCGGCATGCGCGGCCCGAGGTTTATACGCGGCTCGGGCGATTTCTCAGCGAGAGCTGATCGGGGGGGGAATCGTTCGATGATTTCGATCTAATAAAGTAGGAATCCATATGAAAATGGTGACGCGGTAGATGGCGAAAATGACGTGCGTCGCATCGACGCGCGATCTGGGCCATCGTCGGTTCTTCCGTTGATTTTCCGGCGACGACGCGGCGCGTTGGCGCCTGTCGGACGCGGCCGGACCGGCGCTGGCGGTACTGCGCCGCAAGATCTACGTCGCGTATCGTCGTGGCGAATGCAATCATCTTGCGATCAAGGTATTCGCAGAGCGTGGCCCGGCTAGTACCGGGTCTGCTTGCGAGCCGCTTCGAAACCGTATGCGACAGCGCGACGGTTCTGCCGCGACGATGCCGCGCGCAACGCGGATTGCTGCGCTTGCACGCCCGAAAAGTTAAGCATGGGAAGCATCGAATCGCCAAAGAACGAATTCCGATTTTCAATTGAGCGAGCCGGGCGCGCGGCTCATGCGGTGAGCCAGACGTCCGCGAGCGAGCCGTTCAACCCGGTTGCCGTCGTCGTGTGGTCGCGCACACGGCGATTCGCGATCGTCACCTGCCTGAGCGCGACGAGGTTGAGGTCCGGCAACTCGTCTTCGACGATGCCGAGCCGGCACACCCTGACCGATTGCCTATGTCGTCGCGAGCACATCGAACGAGTCGCCGCCGGGAAGCGACGCCCACGAATCCGGTCCTGCATCGATTTCATCGACGCTCAGCAGGCAATCGTCCAGTTCGCGCTGCAACCGCGCGCGATCGACCGCCTGTCCGATGAACACGATCTCCTGCCGGCAATCGCCGACCGGCTCTTCCCATTTCTTCAGCACCCCGTCGCGGCGATAGTCGTCGCGCGGCCAGTCCGGCGGCGGAACGAAGCGCCACCATCGTCCGACGTAGCCCCACTGAAACGCGCGGCCCGTCTGCACCAGCATCCCGATCTCCGCATGCCGGTGCGCGGCCCACAGATATCCCTTGCAGCGCAGCAGCCGGCCGTTCGTCCATGGACGGCGCAGCCACGCGAGCAGGCGGCCCGGATGAAACGGCGTGCGCTCGCGGTAGACCCACGACGTGATGCCGTATTCGTCCGCTTCCGACGGCCGCTCGTCGGTGCTCATGCGCTGCATCCAGCCCGGCGATTCCACGAGCGACGGCAGATCGAAGCGGCGCGTATCCAGTACCTCGGACGGATCGATTTCCCCGTGTTGCATCGGCAGTATCCGCGCGGCCGGATTCAGCGACGCGAGCGTTGCGCGCAGCCGTTCGAAACCCGCGTCGCCGATACGGTCGTACCGGCTGACGAGAATGACGTTCGCGTATTCGACCTGCTCGATCAGCAGGTCCGACAACCTGCGCGGCGGCCGGGCATCGACGTCGCTCCCGGGCGCGGCCTCGTCTCGCGCGATCGTGTCCGCCGACGCGGCCATATCCTCGAACGTTTCGCCGTTCACCACCGTCACCAGCGTGTCGAGCCGCGCGAGTTCGCTGAGGCTGAATCCGTCCCGGTCGAGGAACGCGAACGTTTCCGCGACCGGCATCGGCTCCGATATGCCGGTCGATTCGATCAGCAGATAGTCGAAGCGCCGCTGCCGCGCGAGCGCGCTGATCTGCGCAAGCAGATCGGCACGCAGCGTGCAGCAGATGCAGCCGTTGCTCATCTCGACCAGCTGGTCCTCGCCGTGATGCAGCTCGACGTTGTGCCGCACGTCGTCGGCGTCGATGTTCACGTCGCTCATGTCGTTGACGATCACGGCGACCTTCAGGCCTGCGCGGTTGCGCAGCACGTGATTGAGCAACGTCGTTTTCCCTGCGCCGAGGAAACCGGACAGCACGGTGACCGGAATCCTCGGCGGCGGGACGGCCGATGCCGGCCGATTCCCCGGCGCGGTCATGCGTGCCGCTCCGTTGCGCGATCGAGGTAGCCTTCGAACAGGTCGACCACGACGAGGCCGTCGTCGGCGGCGTCGCCCCACAGATCCTTCACGCGGAACTCGACGTGATAGGTCGGCTGATGCGCGGCTCCGGTGTCGCCGTGGCCGATCGCGTCCGGGAACGGCCACGTTTCGGTCGTCCGGTGCAGCACGACGCCTGTCTTGCCGCGAACGTAGCCCGGCGCGCGGATGTGTCCGCTGACGTATTCGTCACGCACGACGACCCGGTCGCCGACCTCGAACCGTGTCGAGTCCGGCGGTGCGGCCCGGCCGCCGGAGGTCGGCGGGTTCGCGAGCCGGAAATGCGAACCGAGCGCGCGGTCGAGTTCGTCCTGCGTGAGCACGCCGGTCTCGACGAGCAGGGTCGCCGTCGCGATCACGTAGCGCTCGTAGTAACGCGTGCCGACGTGCTGGCGCACGTCGATGCGTTCGACCGCATGACGGACTTCGTCGACGCTGAATTTCTTCAGCTGGTCCACGCCGACGAACATCAGGCTGTACGCGAGATGTTCCCAGTCTTCCTTGAATACCGGCTTGTAGCCGAGGCTGTTGATCGTGTGCGGCACCGGGCCGAAGCCCTGAAAGCCGCCGAGGTCGTGAAAACCGTCCATGTGTGATCTCCGAATGAAGTCGATGGGTGCATGCGCGCGGTTCAGCTCACGCGCGGCAGCGCGACGCCGATCAGCACGTCCTTGGTGACGAGGGTGCGTAGTTGCGCCTCGGTCATGTGTTCGCTGCCGGCCGGCCGCACGGGGAGCACGAGATAGCGGCTTTCGGCGCTGGTGTCCCACACCTTCACGACGACGTCGTCGGGCAGGTCGGTGCCGAGCTCCCGCAGCACGGTGCGCCCTTCGCGGACGAGCCGCGCCCGATATTCGAAGCCCTTGTACCACTCGGGCGGCAGCCCGAGCACCGGCCAGTTCGTGCACGAGCACAGGCTGCAGACGATCACGTTCTTCAGCGTCGGCGTGTCTTCGAGCGCGACGATGTATTCGCCCTGCGGGCCGGTGTAGCCGAACTGCGCGCACGCGGCCGTGCCGTCATTCAGCAGCAGTTCGCGAAACGCCGGATCGACCCATGCACGCGCGACGATGCGCGCGCCGTTGGCCGGATCCCAGGTCGTGGACATCAGTTCGGTCAGGCCTTCGATATAGCCGTTGGGGATCAGGTTCTTCTCCTTCATCACGCGAAACAGCGCGCGGGCACGTTCGCCGGGCGTCGAGACTGTTTCCGAAGAGGGATTCGCGCTCATCGTGGGGCTCCTTGTTGTGGTTAGGGGGGCGACAACCGCCACGTCGTGTCGGTCACGCTCGATGAGCAGGGTAAGAAGAGAAAAAGGCCGGTTCTTTGCCGACACGGATCGGAAACTGTGCTGACGCGGCCCCGTCGCAGCGGTGGCTGCGGCGACCCGCCGTATCGGCGGAATCCCTGGTCGCGGACGCGTTCCCCGGCATGCGGCGACGGCCGCCGACGCCCGTTCCGTGGCCGCGGCATGACGTGGGCGGCGGAGGCCCGCCACAACCAATTTCTTGTTCCGCCGGAAAACAGAAACGCGGATTTTGCCTTTCTATTCTCATCCTCAAGCGACGGCAGTCCGATGTCGCGAATCGCCGGCACCTCCGATGTGCCGGCGGAACAACAGTCAGCCAGCACCCCGCGATTCCAGCGTCCGGCAACGGTTTCCGTTCGTCGCACGGCGAGCGTGACGGTGTCTGCGCATCCAGGTGAGGAGCATGATGGAGAGCGTCAACAGAATGAAACTGAAGCGCATCGCGCGCTGGATCGGCGTGTCGCTGATGGCGGTTGCGTCGCACTACGCGGGCGCGGTCGAGGTCGATCCCGGCGACTATGAGCAATATCCGGCCGGCGCGACGATCGGCGTGCTGTACTACAACTATTCCGCGACGAACGCGTACTACGCGAACGGCAGCCGGACGCCGGATTTCGACCTGCAGTCCAACGTCGGCATCGCCCGTCTGCTGCATGTGTTCCAGCTCACCGACCGGCTCACGATCGATCCGCAGGTGTTGCTGCCGTTCGGTCACGTGAGCGGCTTCGGCAACGCGAGTGCGCTCGGCAGCACGAACGGCGTCGGCGACGTGATCCTGACCGCGCCGTTGAAATTCCGCCTGAACGACGCGAAGGACGTCGCTGCCGCGACGGTCTACGTGTATGCGCCGACCGGGAGCTACGACCAGAACCGCGGCATCAATCTCGGCGCCAATCGCTGGTCGCTCGATTTCCAGGCGGCCTACATCAAGCACTTTTCGCCGCAGTGGGCGCTCGATCTCGTCGGCGACGCGATCTGGTACGGCAACAACACGTCGTACGGCGCGAGCGGCGCTACGCTGCATCAGCGGATGAGCTACAGCGCACAGGCGATGGTGCGTTACATGCCCGATGCCGGCACGTCGCTCGGGATCGGCATTACGCAGCTCTGGGGCGGTGAAACGAGCATCGACGGCGTGGACAACAACGACGCGCTTCGCACCACGCGCATGCGGATCACCGCGTCGAAATTCGTGACGAAGGCCGACCAGGTGCAGATCCAGCTCGGCACCGATCTGAGCGTGCACAACGGGCCGAGGAACAGCGTGCTGGCCGGCTTGCGTTACGCGCACATTTTCTGACGCGCACGACGTCCGTCACGTCGTTTCCCGAACGTCGAACCTTCGACACCCGATTGCCTTCACCGAGAGGTCAGCATGGAATCCGCCATCGACAAGCACCTGCTTTGCCCGCGCACGCTTTCGCGTCGCGTCTCCGACGACTATCAGCCGCCGTTCCCGATGTACGTGGCCCGCGCCGCGCAAGACCTGAGCCAGGTCGTGATGGGCTATTTCGGCGTGCAGTATCGCGGCGCCGACAAGCGCGCCGCGGCGCTGGCCGCGTTGCGCCGCATCGTCGCCGATTTCGGCGCGCAGGACGGTCCGAAGCACCACGATCTGACGCAACACACCGACGACCAGGGGTACGAGAACCTGATCGCCGTCGGCTACTGGCGCGACCCGGCCGCATACGCGCGCTGGATCGCATCGCCGGCGCTCGCCGCATGGTGGGCGTCCGACGCGCGACTCGCGGACGGGATCGGCTACTTCCGGGAAATCGTCGCGCCGCGCGCCGAGCAGTTCGAGACGCTGTACGCGTTCACGAACGATTTCCCCGGCGTCGGCGCGATCATGGACGGCGTCAGCGGCGAGATCGAGGAGCACGGCTACTGGGGATCGATGCGCGACCGGTTCCCGATCTCGCAGACGGACTGGATGAACGCGGACGGCGAGTTGCGCGTCGTCGAGGGCGATCCGGCCCGCGGCGGCCGCGTGGTCGTCCTTGCGCACGACAACATCGCGCTGATCCGCTCCGGTCAGGACTGGAGGGCGGCCGAAAGCGACGAGCGCCGGCTGTATCTCGACGAGATCGAACCGACGCTGCGCAGCGGAATGGAATTTCTGCGCGACAACGGCACGGACGTGGGCTGCTACAGCAACCGCTACGTGCGCTCGATCGATGTCGACGGCAACCTGCTCGACGAGAGCTACAACATCGGCCACTGGCGCTCGCTCGATCGCCTCGAGCGCTGGGCGGAATCCCATCCGACGCATCTGCGGATCTTCGTCACGTTCTTTCGCGTCGTCACCGGGCTTTCGAAGCTGCGGCTGTACCACGAGGTGTCCGTCTTCGACGCGCAGCACCAGATCTACGAATACGTGAACTGCCACCCGCGCACCGGGATGATGCGCGACGCCGTCGCTACCGTCACCGCCCGCTGAATCCTGCCGGCGCCGCGCGGAGCGGGCGGCGCCGCTTACCGAACTGGAGAATGTCGATGGCCATCAAACGCCCGACCCGCGAACAACTGTCCGACATCGCAGCCGGCTTCGGCTTCCATGTCGATGCCCGCCAGCTCGCAGACTACGACGAAGCGCTGCAGGCGAACTTCGACGCGTACGACGCGATCGACGCGCTGCCCGACTACCTGCCTGTCGTCGCGTATCCGCGTACGCCCGGCCACCGCCCCGAAGGTGAAGAGAACCGTTACGGCGCATGGGCGCGCAAGAGCACGATCCAGGGTGCCGGCGCCGGCAAGCTGCATGGCAAGACGGTGGCCGTGAAGGACAACATCTGCGTCGCGGGCGTGCCGATGCGCAATGGCGCGAGCACGTTCGAGGGCTACGTGCCCGACGTCGATGCGACCGTCGTGACGCGGATGCTCGACGCCGGCGCAACCATCGCCGGCAAGTCGACCTGCGAGTACTACTGTTTTTCCGGCGGCTCGCACACCAGTGCGTCGGGGCCCGTGCACAACCCGCGCAAGGCGGGGCACTCGACCGGCGGCTCGTCGTCCGGCAGCGGCGCGTTGGTCGCGAGCGGCGAGGTCGACCTGGCGCTTGGCAGCGATCAGGGCGGCTCGGTGCGGATTCCGTCCGCCTACTGCGGCATCTACGGAATGAAGCCCACGCACGGGCTCGTGCCGTACACCGGCGCGATGCCGATCGAGGCGACGGTCGATCACCTCGGGCCGATGACGGGCAGCGTGCTCGACAACGCGCTGCTGCTCGACGTGATCGCCGGCGACGACGGGCTCGATCCGCGCCAGCGGGCGTTGCCGGCGCGCGCCGATTATCTCGGCAGGATTCGCGACGGCATCGCCGGCCTGCGGATCGGGATTCTTCGCGAAGCCTTCGGGCTCGCGAATGCCGAAGCCGTGGTCGACGAGGCCGTGCTCGCGGCCGCGCACCGGCTGCGCAAGCTGGGCGCGCACGTCGAGGAGGTGTCGGTGCCGCTGCATGCGGCCGGCACCGCGATCTGGTTGCCGATTGCGGCGGAGGGCGCGACGCAGCAGATGATGAAGGGCAACAGCCACGGCTTCAACTGGGGCGGCCTGTACGTGACCGGCATGATCGATCACCACGCGGGCTGGCGCGAACGGGCCGACGAACTGCCGGATACCGTGAAGGTGACGATGCTCCTCGGCGAATACTTCACGAGCCGGTACCGCGGCCGCTACTACGCGAAATGCCAGAACCTCGCGCGCCGATTACGGGCGGATTACGACGCGGCGCTGCAGTCCTGCGATCTGCTGCTGATGCCGACGGTGCCGATGCGCGCGTCGAAGCTGCCCGAGCCTGATTGCGCGATGTCCGAGTCGCTGACGCGGGCGTTCGAGATGCTTGCGAACACCGCGCCGTTCGACGTGTCGGGGCATCCGGCGATGTCGCTGCCGTGCGGGGTCGCGGAAGACCTGCCGATCGGGCTGCAACTGGTTGGGCGACGCTTCGACGAGGCGACGATCTACCGCTGCGCGTATGCGTATGAACAATCGTCCGACTGGCGGCGGACGACCTTCGCGTGACGTGCCGGGCGCGGCAGCGCTTGCGCGCCTCGCCGCACGTCGGTCCGGCGCGCAACGCGGTGTCCGGCGGCCGAATCGTTGGACACCGCGTTTTTGAACGGGCACGCTATGGCAGCTCGTTCGCTCAACCCCGTGGGGCACGATCATGACAACGTATCCGATCCTTCCCGCCGCGCATCGCGACGTACCGGACCCTGTTCCCGCCGGCGCGTCGTGCGAGTGGGCGAGCCCGTCGATCGAAGTCGCGGCCGAAGGCTCGATCAGCCAGCGGATCGAATTCTGGCGCGAGACGATCCTGCGCCTCTTTGCCGACGTGCAGATCGCGGCCGTCCAGAAGAGCGACTTCTTCGGTCAGGTGCGCCAGCGCAAATGCGAGAAGATGCGGATCTCGGAGATCCACGCGAGCGAGCAGGCCGTCACGCGGTGTTATCGCCAGGCGCGCAACGAATACGAAGACAAGTATTTCGCTGTACTGATGCTCGACGGTACGCAGTCGGTCGAACAGGACGGCAAGATCGTCACGCTGTATCCGGGCGACTTCGCGATCTACGACGCAACGCGGCCGCATCGGCTGCAGTTCGGCCAGTCGTGGCGCGAGATCGTCGTCAGCATTCCGCGCGTGACGTTGAACCAGCTCGTCGTCGGCATGGAGCGCCGCACCGCGTGCCCGATTCAGACAGGGCAGGGCGTCGGCAGCGTGATGCGGGCGTTTCTCGAACAGATGTCGTCGCAGATTCGGCACGTGTCGGAGGACGAGGTGCTGCAGTTGTCCGATACCGCGATTTCACTGATTGCGATGACGCTCGGCAGCCTGCAGCGCAACGATCTCGCGCAGTCGCGGATGAAGGCGTTGACGCTGATGCGCGTGAAGCGGCATCTGCTGGAGCATCTGCGCGATCCGGAGTTGAGCCCGGCGGCCATCGGGCATGCGATGGGGATTTCGTCGCGATACATCAACAAGCTGTTCGAGGCGGAGAACACGTCGCTGATGCGTTACGTGTGGAACCTGCGACTCGAGCGGTGCGCGGAGGATCTCGCGAACCCGCAATGCGCGGTGCTGCGCGTTTCCGACATCGCGTTGCGCTGGGGATTCAACGACATGTCGCATTTCAGTCGCGCGTTTCGCGAACGGTTTGCGATGTCGCCGCGCGCATGGCGCGAACTGCGGCGCGCGGGTGACCGGCTGCAGGGGTGAGGGTTCGAAGTCGTCCGCTTTCGTCGAGCGGCGTATCGGTCACGACGGCAGCCGCGAGCAACACCGGCGCCTGGGGGCTGGCGTTGCTGGTCTGGGCAGCGGCGTTTGTCAGTTTACGCAGGATCCGGTTGCACGATTGCGTCGGCAGCCCCGAGCCGACGCGATCGAGCGAGTGTGCCCGTCGCCTGACGACATGAATGCACCATGCGTTCGCACGGCCGCGGGGGTTGCGGGAAAATCGTAAAGAGAATCAAAATCATTCGTACTGCGAGACGATATGAATCATCATGTCGCCTGTATTTCGGGGCTTCGATCCTGGCGTATCCCGAGGCCGTCCGATGCGCGCAGAAGTCGTTTGCGGATGGACCGGTCGCGGACTATTGTAGGTTCTGGACGTGTCGTCCACCTGCACGGCCCGAACGGGAGAGCTGCGATGAAAGGCGACAAGAAGGTCATCGAATACCTGAACGCTCAACTGAAGAATGAACTGACGGCGATCAACCAGTATTTCCTGCACGCCCGTATGTATCGTCATTGGCAACTCGACAAACTGGGCAAGCATGAGTACGAGGAATCGATCGGCGAGATGAAGCATGCGGACGCACTCATCGAGCGCATCTTCATGCTCGACGGGTTGCCGAATCTTCAGGACCTGAACAAGCTTCTCATCGGCGAGCACACGGAAGAGATTCTCGAATGCGACCTGAAGCTCGAGCGCGTGGCACAGGCAACCTGCAAGGAAGGTATCGCGTACTGCGAATCGGTTCAGGATTACGTGTCGCGAGAAATCCTCGAGAACATTCTCGACGACACCGAAGAGCACATCGACTGGCTGGAGACGCAGCTGGAACTGGTCGAGAAGGTCGGTATCCAGAACTACCTGCAGTCCGGGATGACCTCGCTCGACTCGTGAATCCATGACGATAGCCGATTGACCGTGCCGATCGTCGACGCGCCGCCGAGCACCCCTGCGGCCATCGTGCCGAGATACAGTCCGGGCCCGAGACGCCGGCCGGCGACGAGAAAATCGTTGCGGTTGCGCGCCTTGCGCATCCCGTACCAGCCGAGCGCGAGCATCGTCAGCGCACTGGCCGGCAGGACCGCGTTCGCGGAGTCAGGGGCGTCGGGCGTGGACATGGAATCCCCGATTCGACAACTCAATTTGCGGGTACGAGAAAGTGGGAAGTGATGCCGCGCCGATAGCGGAACATGGCGCGCTGCGCGCGGCCGTCACTTGATCGCTCCCGACGCCAGTGCGCGAGGAGCTTGAAGCGTTTGCCTTCGACTCAATTGTTGATGGGGCGCACGTCCCCGTGGTGGCCAGGATGCAACGTGCAGTGAAAGACGTCGAATGCGTCTCGGTACTCACTCCATGTGTTTCCGCCAGCGTGCGCTGGATATTCGGACCCGGCGCCAGAACCGGAGTCATTCTCCGTCGGCTTCGGTCCGAACACCTTTTACGCGTCTTTCAGCCAGGGCATTTCCACGGGCGACACGACCAGTTGCCGGAATTCGCGTTTCAGATCGAAGATGAAGCCGACCAGGATCATGGAGTCGGCGTAAGGAATCGGAAAGACATGGGGGTTTTCCGGAGTACGCAGGGGGCGCTCGGGGGTGTCCGCCGTCGCCGCGGCGTTCTCGCGAACGCTTTCCAGCTCGTCGGCCATGGCCTGACCGCTGAGTTTCAGCACACGGCTACGCAGGTCGCTCAAGGGCTCGATGCGCGCAGCGTCTTCGTGGTATTCGGGCACTTCGTAAACGAACCAGGACATTTTCGTCTCCTGTGAGAAGGGGCGCTATTCTAACGCTGCACGAGGATCCATCGAAAATCGACCATGTTGTGCGATGGCCGGGGTTGCTGCGAGGCAATCTGCCAGGGGGCGATTCTGCCGAGAGCGGACGTCTTTCGACGTCGAGAGGTCACGGTCGGAATAGCTTGTCCATCGACATTTTTTCGGTATAATAAATTTCAGGTTCGATATATCGAACAATGTGTCAGAAGTTGTGCATCCAGAGTCGGACTATCCGACGCCAACCTGCCCTCCCGGGCAAGGTGGACGCCTTTGAGGCGATGCGGCCGATTCACGGCAACGAAACGGGAGCGGCATGGCTAGCACCGGTTCGATGAGCACTTATCCGGAGCGTCTATGTGCCAGGCTATCTCTTCCCCGTCCCCAGTGACCAGCAACGACTGGTCGCACTTCCTCCCGGGTTTCACGCTAACGCATACGGTTCACCTCGTATCGAGACTGGATCCGGGTATCGTTTCGACGGCCTCTGCCGTGCTTGAGGGTGAAGCAGTCTCGGTGGACCGTTGGGTCGTCACCCGGTGCGGCGACGTTCTCGAGCAAAAAATCGTTCTTGGCGAAATGCCAGAAGGACAGGCGGTTCGACTGCGCGAGCAACTTGCCGCGCTTGATGGCGTGCTACGCTCAAAAATGGAACATCATTTCGTTCGAGGCAGTTCGGCAGCGTCCGAAAAGGTGCCGGAGAATGGATGTCAGGCCAGGCAATTGCCTTGTCGCCGTATCTCCTGAAAGGGTACAAGCCGGCAAATCGCGACTGCGGCAGGGTGCCGAGCCACATTCTTTCGATTTTCGCGTGCAGGAAGCCTACGACCCGCGCCTGTTGAAAAGCGACGCGGCCTCAACGATCAACGCCTGCCCCTTGCGTGGCGCAGCCAGCGTCAGGCGCATACCAAAGCGGCGAATGCGATCCCTGCCGCGTAATAGTGCAGGGTCCCGTTTTCCCGAGATCAAATGCTGAAATCGTTCCAGCGGCTCACCCTCGACGTGGCGCTTCAGCACATCGATCCGCCGATCTGACGTCAGATCGAAGTCGAAGGAATCGACTCTCTGCGCAAGCCGCATCACATTTCAATGTCCCCTCATGCCACAACATGAAATCCTCCGTCGACATATACCGTCGACCCCGTTAACGCCATCCCGGCATCGCTTGCCAGCAACGCCGCGATACGTCCGACGTCATCGGTCGATACGAGTTGATGCGCCGGCGTGCGGGCGCGCACATCGTCGAGCAACCGATCGAAATCGTCGATGCCGGACGCTGCTCGCGTTTTCAGCGCGCCTGCGGAGATCGCGTGTACATGGATCCGCTGTTCGGCAAGATCGGCCGCGAGGTAACGAACGCTGGATTCCAGTGCGGCCTTCACGGGCCCCATGACGTTGTAGTGGGCGACCGCGCGCTCGGCACCGTAGAAACTGACGGTTGTCAGGCTGCCGCCGTCTTTCATGAGCGCCAGCGCCAGCTTGCTCGCGCGCAGGAAGGAATGGCACGACACATCCATCGCCAGAGCGAATCCTTCCGCGGAACAATCGACGAGCGGCACGTGCAACGCGCCGCTCGACGCGAAGGCAATCGAGTGAAGCACGAAATCGAGCTGCCCCCATTGCGTTTCGATTGCGCTGAACACCTGTTCGAGTTGTCCGGGGCGCGTGACGTCGCACGGCAGGATCAACGACGCGGCCAGGGATTCGGCGATCGGTCGAACGAACGGCTCGGCGCGTTCGTTCAGATAGGTCACCGCAATCTGCGCGCCGGCGGCAACGTAGTTTTTCGCACATCCCGTCGCGATGCTGTTTTCATTCGCGATGCCGATTACCAGCCCGCGTTTGCCAGATAAATCGACGATCGGGCTCATTGCGCGGCTCCGGCATGCAGGACAGAGAGCGTCTCCTCGGCGATGACCTGTTCTTCGTCGGTCGGCAGGACCAAGAGCGCAGCGCGGCTGGCGCGGCCGTGAATCTCCGTGGCATTGGCTAGATTCGCATCGGCGTCGATCTCGACGCCGAGCCAGCCTAGCCATCGGCATATGGCGGCACGTATGCCGGGCTGGTGCTCGCCGATCCCTGCGGTGAACACGATCGCGTCCAATCCGCCGATCGTGGTGGCCAACCGTGCGATCTCGCCCGCGATGCGGAACGCGAACAGATCCAGCGCCTCCCGCGCGGCAGGCGCGGGATTATCCACCAGCACCCGGCTGTCCGCACTGATGCCGGATACACCCAGCAGACCGGACTGGTGATACAGGATCGTCTCGACCTCGTCGACCGTGTACTTCTCCTGCTTCTGCAGATGCAGCACGACACCGGCATCGAGCGCGCCGCAGCGCGTCGCCATCGGAATGCCGTCGAGGGTCGAAAACCCCATGCTGGTGTCCCGGCTCACGCCGGCATCGAGCGAGCACAGGCTCGCGCCGCTGCCCAGGTGCGCGGCGATCACCTTGCCTTGTGCCAGTTGCGGATAGGACGCGGCCAGCCGCGTTGCGATGAACCGGTACGACAGGCCGTGGAAGCCGTAACGCTTGACGCCCGCGTCGAACAGCGCACGCGGGATCGCGAAGCGCCGCACCAAGGCGGCCTGGCTGCGATGGAACGCCGTGTCGAACGACGCGCACTGGCGCAACCGCGGGCGCAGATGGCGAATCGCCCGGATCAGCCGCAGGCTTTGCGGCTGATGCAGCGGGGCGAGCGGAACCAGTGCCTCGATCGCTTGCAGCGTGCGCGCATCGATCTCGACCGGTCCGGAAAACGCGTCGCCGCCATGCACGACCCGATGCCCGACCGACGCCAACCGATGCATCGGCAGGTGACCGGCGATCC
Organism: Burkholderia sp. WTPI3; assembly: GCF_021483755.1. Classification (NCBI taxonomy): domain Bacteria; kingdom Pseudomonadati; phylum Pseudomonadota; class Betaproteobacteria; order Burkholderiales; family Burkholderiaceae; genus Burkholderia; species Burkholderia sp. WTPI3. Next base: position 17,271 of record NZ_JAGIXF010000092.1, read on the forward strand.
AGTCGAGCGCCTCGTCGAGCACGCCGTGCAGATCGTCCGTTGCCGTCGCGCCGAGTGGAATCGCGAGCGGGCCGTCGGGGCCGGCGAATTCAAGCTGCAGCGGCGCATGCCCGAAGTCGATCCGGCCGCGCCCGAGATGAACCGGCACGCTGCCGTCGATGCCGAACAGGCCGATCTTGAGCGTCGACGAGCCGGCATTGAAGGTCATCAGCAAGGGTCGGTTCATCGAATGCTCCCGCGTTCGGCCGTGCGTTCGGCAACCAGCTTGGCGAGCGCGGCCGATGCGAGCCGCACCCGCAGGCTGTCCGAACGGCTCGTCAGGATGATCGGCAGGCGGGCGCCCAACACCAGTCCGGCACCGTCCGCGCCGGCGAAGTACATCAATTGCTTGGCCAGCATGTTGCCGGCTTCCAGATCGGGCACGAGCAGGATGTCGGCGCGGCCGGCGACTGGCGAACCGATGCCTTTCGATTGCGCGGCGGCGGCGCTGATCGCATTGTCGAATGCCAGCGGGCCATCGACGATCGCGTTGCTGATCTGGCCGCGCGCGGCCATCACGGTGAGCGCGGCGGCGTCGAGCGTGGCGGGCATCCTGGCGTTGACGGTTTCGACCGCCGCCAGCACGGCGACATGCGGCTGCTCGACGCCCAGCAGACGCAGCAGATCGATCGCGTTCTGGCAGATGTCGCGCTTCTGGTCGAGCGACGGCGCGATGTTGATCGCGGCGTCGGTGATGACGAGCGGCTTCGGATAGGCGGGGATGTCCATCGCGTAGACATGGCTGATGCGCCGGTCGGTGCGCAGTCCCGAGGTCGGGGCCACGACGGCGGCCAGTAGTTCGTCCGTATGCAGACTGCCTTTCATGAGCGCCGCGACCTTGCCCGCCGCACCCAGCTCGACCGCGCGCGCCGCCGCGGCGTGACTGTGCTCGACCGGCTCGATATCGATGCCCGCGAGACTGACCTGGGCCGTGTCGGCCACCGCGCGGATCCTGGCCTCGGGGCCGATCAGCAGCGGATCGAGCAGGTTGGCGTCGCGCGCTTCGAGCGCGGCGCGCAACGCGTCGGGCGAGCACGGATGGACGATCGCGGTGCGCAGCGGCGACCGAGCGCGTGCGTCGCGGATAAAGGCCTCGTAACGATCGTGACGGCGCACCGACACGTCAGGCCGGGGCGTGCGTTCCACCGTGAGCGGGCGGTCCGGTGCGATCACGGTGGCCGTGCCCGTCAACACGACCTGCCCGGCCTGGTTGGTGCAGCGTGTGTCGAGCAGCACGATGCGCTTGTCGGGGCGCTTTTCCTTCACGGTCACGGTCGCGGTAATCGTGTCGCCCGGCGCGACCGGGTGGCGAAATTCGAGTGTCTGGTCCAGATAGATCGTGCCCGGCCCGGGCAACTGCGTGCCGAGTACGGCAGATACCAGCGCCCCGGTCCACATGCCATGCACCACGACGTGGCCGAACGGGTCGTGCGCGGCGAACGCCGCATCGACATGCGCCGGATTCACGTCGCCGGACAACGCGGCGAAAAGATCGATGTCGTCCCGGGACGCGGTGCGCGTGAGCGATGCGCTATCCCCGATCGCAAGCGTATCGAACGGGCGGTTGGTCAGGCGTTCCTGATTCATGTCGGCCGCCTATTTCTGGAAAACGTAGGTGCCCGGCGCGTCGCCAAGCCCGGCGGCGTCGGGATCGCCCGCCCCGAGGGCCGGCGGCGGCCCGCGTTGGCCGTCGGAATGTTCGGCCAGCCACAGGTGCCAGGCGGACCACCACGATCCCTCCTGCACGGTCGCACGGTCCGCCCATTCGTCGGGCGACAGGTTCGGGTCCATCGCGCGCGTGGACTTGATCCGGTAGTGCCGGCCCGGATGCCCGGGTTCGCTGACGATACCGGCGTTGTGCCCCCCCGTCGTCAACACGAAGGTAACGCAGGTGTCCGTCAGGTAATGGATCTTGTAGACGGAATGCCAGGGCGCGACGTGATCCTGCTCGGTGCCCACGGCGAACACCGGCATCCGGAGGTTGAGCAGCGACACCGCGCTCCCGTCGACGACCAGGCGGTTGCACGCCAGGTCGTTGTCGAGAAACAGCTTCCGCAGATACTCGGCATGCATCCGGTACGGCATCCGGGTCGCGTCGGCGTTCCACGCCATCAGGTCGAATACCGGCGTGCGCTCGCCGAGCAGGTAGTCGTGCACGCCGCGCGACCAGATCAGGTCGTTCGATTGCAGCATCTGGAATGCACCGCTCATCTGTCCGGCTTCCAGGTAGCCGCGCTCCCACATCATGCTTTCGAGAAAATGGATCTCGCTGTCGTCGATGAAGAGTTGCAGCTCGCCAGGCTCGGTGAAATCCGTTTGCGCGGCAAGCATCGTCACAGTTGCCAGCCGGTCGTCGTGTGCGTTCGCCATCGCGGCCGCCGCGATCGACAGCAGCGTGCCGCCGAGGCAGTAGCCGGCTGCATGAATCCGGCGGCCCGGAACGATCGCCGATACCGCGTCCAGCGCGGCCATTACACCGAGCCGGCGATAGTCGTCCATGCCGAGATCCCGGTCGTCCGCGTCGACGTTGCGCCACGAAATGCAGAACACCGTGCGTCCCTGGCTGACCAGGTAACGGATCAGCGAATTGTGCGGCGACAGGTCGAGGATGTAGTACTTCATGATCCAGGCCGGCACGATCAACACGGGTTCGGGGTCCACCTCGGCGGTCGTCGGTCGATACTGAATCAGTTCGATCAGGTGATTGCGGAACACGACGCGCCCGGGGGTTGCCGCGATGTCGATGCCGACCTTGAACGCGTCGACGCCAGCCGGCGGCTGCCGGGTCGCGATGCGGGTCAGGTCGTCGAGCAGGTTGAACGCGCCTTGTGCGAGATTGGCGCCGAACGACATGACGGTACGTTGCATGACCGCCGGGTTCGACCAGAGGTAATTCGCGGGAGCGAACGCGTCGAGCCATTGCCGCATGCAGAACGCGACGACCGCTTCATGGTGGCGCGAGGTGCCGGGTACGTCGCAGGTCGCGGCGCGCCACCAGTGCTCGGTCATCAGGAACGATTGCTGCCAGAAGCGATAGGGTTCGATTTGCCACAGGGCATCGCTGAATCGCGTATCGCCTGCGCAGGGCTGTGCGAACGGTTCGGCGACGGCCCCGGTTGCCGCATGACCGGCATAGGCGAGGGCTCGGGCCGCTTCGCGGGCCGCGAGCGACGCCAGTTCGAGGCGTTTGCCGGGCGCGGCGGCCAGATGAATCAGCCAGTCCGAGAATGCGAGCTGAAGCGCGGCGGGGGACAGGCCGGCGGTCAGCCGCGCCAACGCGGCTTCCTTGGCGAAATCCAGCGCACGGAACGGGTTGTCCGCCGGACGATCGGTTGCCGGCCATGCGCGGTGCGCGGGCGCGTCTTGCGGAGGTTGCCGCGGCGTATCCATCGGTTTTCCCTCGAAAGTGCTTGCTGTGGGCCGCCAGGAAAAACGGGCGGTGGATATGGGGCCGGTTCGCGGCTCCATGACGAACCCGCGCCGTGAACCACTCTAGCGTCGGCCGGGCCGGCGACGCTGATTTGCGTCAAATGAAGTCGTTCCTTAATTTACGGGTGCGTCATCAAGGTGTCATGGGAGCCTTCGAGCCGGTCGTCGCCTGCCCTGGAGCGGCGAAGCGCGCGCTGATCATTCCTTGACGCGGATCAGCCCGGGAACGTGAGCAGCCGTTACCGTGACGCAGTACCCAACGATAGCGGGCAGACACACGGTGACGATCGATCGAGGGTTGACCTCCGAACAGGCGGAACACGCCGCGCACGCGCACCGCGACGGCCGGGTGTTGGCCGTGCGCGGCGCCGTGCTGGACGTCGAGTTCGACGCGTACGCGCTGCCCGCGCTGAACGACGCGCTCGACATCGTCGTCGACGGCGCGGCACCGGTGACGGCCGAGGTGCACGCGCACCTGAGCGAAACCGCCGTGCGCGCACTCGCGCTCGCGCCGACCGGCGGCTTGCGGCGCGGCATGACGGTCCGGCCGCACGGCGGCCCGCTGCGGGTGCCCGTGGGCGAGCGCGTGCTGGGCCGGCCGCTGACCATGACGGGCGCGCCCGG